>CAMNHZ010000028.1 GCA_946540075.1 uncultured Bacillota bacterium | reverse complement strand
TGGTGGAGATGATCGGAATTGAACCGATGTCCAATAATACACCAATATAAACATCTACAAGTTTAGTCAGTTATTAAATGTCCTAAATAAAGTTAGTAACTAACAACCCCTTATTTAGTTAGCTTGATAAAATTCATTATCTTTCTCAAGCTAAAAGATAATATATCCCACTAAAATTGAGCCTTCTTATATTCCCGTGGGAAAAGAAAATAAGAAAGCCGTATTGCACTTAATTAATTAGGCAAAAGTAGGAGCGTAAGAGTTCCCACCAAATACGTTACTTAAAATATTTTTTCCAGTTATTTTTCTGTTTGTACTTAACGTGTACCTCCGACTTGCAGTCTATACCAAAGCATTACTGTCGAAACCTTGGCATCCCCATGTAAGAAGATTATAACACTAAATCATAATCTTTTCAATTATTTATACATTATATCAATGTCTACATCTGTATCAATACCATCAACTTTGCCATTTTCACACATCTGCCACATTTTATATTTACCCTTATAATCTGTTTTAGATGTATAATGAGCAAGCCATATATCATAATTTGTTTCTAACCAAATATAATCTAAATAAGTCTTACTACTATAGAGCATTCCATCATATCCAGCAGATTTTACTTCATCTAAAAATGATTCAGCAATACTTGTTAGCTTAAAGAAACTTAAATTATATGCATTAAAACTACGCCATTCCTCCCAATCAAAAGCAATTGGTAATTGTAATTTATTCTTACCTAGTTGTTTTAATACCCATCTAGCATCTTTTCTAGCACTTTTAATACTATTAGCATATGAATAAAAATATATTCCTACATCTATATTATACTTCTTTGCTAATTTTATATTTCTTTTAAACTTTTTATCTAAGAAATATTTACCATTCGTTCCTCCACCTATTCGAATCATCATAAAATCGACTCCTGATTTCTTAATTCTAGCAAAATCTATATCTTTCTGAAACTCTGATACATCTATCCCTATTCTATTATCTTTATTCTTATAATTCTTTATAACATCACTATATGATGTATTAATCTTTTCTGATTTATTATTAACATCTGAAGATTGATTTGGTTCATAGACATATAAATTAAACGGCTGAGACTCCGAATTACCACTCTTATCTGTTGCCTTAAAAACTAGCTTATATACTCCTTCTTTATTTAAATCATAATCACCTTCTATAATACATTTAGGTTTATTATCATAATTATCACCACATAATATATTATCTATAAGGTTAATATCACTTCCCCTTTGAACCTTATAACTATTACCTAACCATATAAGTGGTTCAATTGTATCTACAACTTTAACCTTAAAATTATATTTAACTTTTATACCATCTGTATTTATAAATTCGAAAGGAACTTCTAAATCACCTAATTTAGATGAATTTAATCTATAATCATTTATAATAGTACCATTAATATCTTGTATATAAGATGATACTTTTCTTTTTGTACCAACTTCTAATGTTAAATCATCATTTAATTTAACTTCCACTTTAGCAGTCTTTATTCTAATATATTGCCATAATGCATATGACAAAAGTAAGCATAAAACTATCAGTACAATCATAATAATTTTCTTTTTCATTATATCACCACATTTTCCATTATAACCCTTTTACAAAAAAATATTAAAGGAACACTTAACGTATGTGCTCCTTCATTACTTTTCTTAATTCTCTTTCTGTATCTCTTTTCTTGATAGTTTCCCTTTTATCATAATCTTTTTTACCTTTAGCAACACCAATTTCTATTTTAGCATTACTACCCTTAAAATATAACTTAAGTGGAATTAAGGTATAACCTTCTAATCTTATTTTATCATTAAGTTTTAAAATTTCTTTTTTATGAAGTAATAGCTTTCTAGTTCTAGTTTCTTCATGATTAAAGATATTTCCTTCCTTATATTTACTTATATGCATATTAAGTAAATATATTTCATTATTTTTAATAATAGCATAACTATCTTTTAAGTTAGCACGACCAGCTCTAATAGATTTTATCTCTGTTCCTTTTAAAACTATTCCTGCTTCATAAGTATCACTTATATAGTAATCATGACGTGCTTTTCTATTTATTATTTCCACAGAATTTGCCACCTTTTTCTTTTATTCTTTTTCTTTGTTTAACTTTTTCGTCGTTATCAACTTTATCATATTGCTTAACAGGAGTTGCATATATTCTTCTATTATCAACAGAAACATCACTTATTTTAATCTCCATTATATCTCCAACATGATAATTAGTATTATTAGCACTACAATCTAAACGTTCATCACTAATTTCATATCTCTTAAAGTTTTTACTAGGTATATTTACTTTTATCATTCCATCAATAAGTAAATTAATACCAGTATTACTAAATCCCATAATCATAGCTTCAAAAGATTTACCAATATATCTTTTCATATACTTACATATTTTTAAATCTTCTACTTCCCATTCACATGATTGAGCTCTTCTTTCAGTAATTGAAGATTGTGAAGCTAAAGATGGTAATTTTCTATCTAAATCATCAAAGTATTCTTTATCATATTTTCCATCAATTATAACATCCTTTATAATCCTATGAATTAACATATCAGGAAGTCTTCTAATTGGTGATGTGAAATGAGAATAAAACTCATGATATTGAGCTAATATAGCTAGTCCAAAATGACCATTAGGATTTTCTGAATATTCAGCTTTTTTCATACTTCTTAAAAACTTATCACTAATAATAGGATATTCTTTTGCATCTTTTAACTCTTTTAATGCACGTTGAATGTATATTGGATGAATTTCATCTTGAACTAATGATTCACTTAACTTATAACCTAAACTTTCTACTAGTTTTTCTGCACTTTCTAATGAATCTACTTCAGGATAACCATGTACACGATAAATAAATGGTATATACATATTATAAGCATGAGTTGATACACATTTATTAGCCTCAATCATAAAATCTTCTATTATATTTTCAGCTATTCCTCTTTCTCTTGCTTTTAGTTCTATTGGTTCTCCTTTTTCATCAACTATTATTTTTACTTCAGGACGATCAAAATCTATTGCTCCTGCTTTAGTACGTTTATTTCTTATAATTAAAGATAATTTATACATTTGAAGTAACATTTTCTTAAATGGTTTATAATCTTCTGGAACATCTTCATCATTTAATACTTTATTAACATTTTTATATGTCATTCTCTTACTAGAGTTAATAACACTTCTATAAATATCACTATTTACTACTTTTCCTGTTGGATCTATTTCCATAGAGGCTGATAATGTCAATCTATCTACACCTTCATTTAATGAACATATTCCATTTGAAAGTTCTCTAGGTAACATAGGAATTACTCTATCTACTAAGTATACACTTGTCCCTCTTTTTACAGCTTCATTATAAATAGCACTACCTTCTTTTACATAATGAGATACATCAGCAATATGTACTCCTAATAAGAAGTTACCATTATCAAGCATTTTAATTGATATAGCGTCGTCTAAATCTTTAGCATCATCGCCATCAATAGTAATTATCATCTCATCCCTAAGATCTACTCTATTACTTAAATCACTATCTACTTCTGTTGGAATTCTTTTTATTTCTTCTAATACTTCATCACTATATGTGTTTGGAATTTCATTTCTTTCAATAATTGATATCATATCAATATCTGGATCATTAGCATTACCTAGTACTTTTTGGATATCAGCATCATAATGATTATGTCCCATTTCATAACCTATTTTAAATAAAACTTTATCATTATCATTTACTCTAGCACTTTTAGGTACATGAATAATAATACTTCTATAATTAGATTGATCTACATTAATATACTGTCTACCATTTTTATAAACTACAGTCCCAGTTAATAACTTTTTATTAGTATTAATTATTTCTCTAACTTGACCTTCATTATCATCTTTATTATACTTTTCTACTAAGACAACATCACCATGTATTGCACCATTTAAAGCTTTACTACGTATATTAATAACTTCATCGCCTGTTTTTAAGTAACCATTACCTTTAGCATTTACTATTAATTTACCAACTGCTAAATTAGTATCTTTAAATAGCATATATTTCCCGTTTTTTGTACGCCATAATTCATAATCATTTTGCAATTCTTTTATAGCTGTATATAATTCTTTTTCATCAGCATTTAATTGTTTTTTAATTTCTAAAAAACTTAATACATTGTTATCTTTAACTAAATTTATAATTCTATCTTTTATTTCCATAACACATTCCCCCTATGCCAGTATTATAAACCAAAATGTAAAAAAAAACAAATTACAAATAATATGTAGAAAATACATATTTTATACTCTTTTATAACAAGATATTAATCATAAAAAAAGCAGAAATTAATCTGCTTTAAAAGTCTAAAATTTCAATACTTTCTTTTGTTTCTTTTACCTTATTATTTTGTTTATTATTCTTCTCTATTGGTAACATGAAATCTATTGTATGTGCATATTTATTTGCAGCTTCTACAACAACTTTTATCTCATCACCAAGACGATATACTCGTCCGTGTTTTAATCCTTTTAATAATAGGGCATTTTCATCATATATATAATGATCATCTTTTAAATCATCTAATCTAAGTAATCCTTCAATTAAATTAGGCAATTGAACAAACATTCCAAAACTTAAAATACTACTAATTACACCAGTAAACTCTTCTCCAATATGTTTTTCCATGTACTCTGCTTTCTTCATATCATCAACTTCACGTTCACATTTAACTGCCGCTTGTTCTCTTTCTGATGTATGTTCAGTAAGCATAACTAATTTAGTTTCCCAATGTTCAATTGTTGCCTTAGTTATATCACCTTTAAACAAATATGTTCTAAGTAATCTATGAACAGTAGTATCTGGATATCTTCTAATTGGTGATGTAAAATGTGTATAGCACCTACTTGCAAGTCCAAAATGGCCTATATTATCAGTACTATATATTGCTTTTTGCATACTTCTTAAAAGTAATGAAGATAATATATGAAACTCTTTCTTGTCACTTAAACTTTCTAGTATTTTTTGCATCGTAATTGGTGTGATTTCTTTTATTTTTGCTGGCAATTTATAACCTAATTGATTTATAAATTGAGTAAACTTTTGTATTTTTTCTTCATTTGGAGTACCATGAACTCGGTATACAAATGGAAGTTCCATGAAATATATATGTGTGGCAACTGCTTCATTAGCTGCAATCATAAAGTCTTCAATTAATTTTTCACCTACACCACGTGTTCTTAGTTTAATATCAATTGCTTCGCCTTTTTCATTTACAATAATCTTAGATTCATCAATATCAAAATCAATATAACCACGTTTTACTTTATACTTACGAAGTATATCGGCTAATTCTTTCATTTCCTTTAGCGTTTCTACATATTCTTCATAACCATCTGGTACAACATTATCTTCTAATATACTATTAACATTCTTATATGTCATTTGCTTTTTAGAACGTATTACGCTTTCAAATATGTCTGCACTTAATGTTTTACCATCCTTATCAATTTCCATAACACAAGATATACTTAATCTATCTACATTTGGATTCAACGAACAAATTCCGTTTGAAAGTTTATGTGGTAACATAGGAATTACTCTATCTGCAAGATATACACTAGTTCCTCTAAGATATGCATCTTTGTCAAGTGGACTATTTTCAGTTACATAATATGATACATCTGCAATATGTACCCCTAATTCGTAATTACCATTATCTAATTTCTTTATTGATATTGCATCATCTATATCTTTAGTATCATCACCATCAATGGTAAATATCATTTCATTTCTTAAGTCTACACGACCATGCATATCTTCTTCAGATACTGTCTCAGGAATTTTATCAAGATAATCTATTACATCTTCTGGAAATGTATCTTCTATACCATATTTTGCAGCAATAGATAATATATCTACTCCAGGATCATTTTTATGACCTAGTATTTTTACTATCTCTCCTAGATAAAAATTATTACCTTTTTTCTCACATATTTTAACTAATACTTTATGTCCATCAACAGCACCTAATGTATACTCTGGTTTTACTTCTATCTTTATTTTTACTTTGTCATCATCTAAATCTATATACCCTTTATTATTATAAGTATAATACTCGCCTACCATTTGTTTAAACTCACGAGATACAATTCTTACAATACGACCTTCAAGTCTAGGTTGATTCTTTTTAGATGTTATTTCTACTACTACTCTATCACCATGAATTGCTTGATTCATATTATTAGGTGCGATATAAACATCTTCATCACCTTCAATATCTACAAACCCAAATCCTTTTTTATTACCTATTAAAACACCTAATTGTAAATTACTATTATTAAATATCATATATTTATTCTTATTAGTACGATATATTTTTAATTCATCTTCTAATGCATTCAAATTGCGAAGTAAGCTTTTAAAATCCTCAACTGTTTTAATATCCAAAGCATCACTTATTTCGTCGACTGTCAAAGCTCTTCCATCATTTGTTAATAAATCAATTATTCTTTTTTTATATGCGTCCATATGATATTTCACCTCTCTGCGCTACTATAATTATAAAATAAAAGTATCAAAAAATATATGAATTTTGACACTTTTAGATAATATTATACATTATTGAACACTTTATCTTACAAATATATACCCAATCATCATAAATAATATAGAAAACATTACTACAAAATATGAAAGAAGAAGTGCGCTTATGAATCCGCCTGAACTTGCAATATTATCATCTCTTGAACCTTTATAGTGTGAAGTTGTTTTTGCAAGAACTTTAGGTGAACTTTCCCTTGAACCACCATTTGATACAAATGAAACATTATCAGATGAACTATTATCAAATTGATTATTATAATTATTAAATACTTTTTTATTTTCTTGTTCCTTTAATTGCGTTAATAACTCTCTTATAAATTCTAAATCTTCTCTCGATTTAGTCTTATCAATAAATTTAACGATTTCCTTATTGTAATTCAAAGTGATTCACCTCTTTCTTATTTCAATTAATACTTTTAATAAATTTTGTAATTACTAATTCTTTATTCATCTCATTTTCCCATATATAACATAAATTAAATAATAAACAACCTAATGATGCACATATCATATCCATCATTGTATCGTATACACCACTACTTATAACTCTTTGTGCATCTTTATGAAAAATTAAATCAACATAAAATTCAAAGAATTCCCAATTTGAAGCAATTAAAAGTACAAACGATAAAATGAATATTAGATTAAAAGAATAATTTTTTTGATCATATTTTTTAAATAAGATAAGTACATATACTGCAATAAATGAGGTAACAATACCTGACATAAAATGAATTAATTTATCATAAAAATACACCTTATCATATAAATCTACTATTGAGCCTAAAATATGAGCAAAAAATACAAATATCAAATATATATTTATTATATATGGATTAATCTTAATTCTAAATTTTTTCTCTATAAAATATGGTAATAGTATTACTGGTATAACTGATAAACATATTAATAGTTTATAAATATTACCATCTATAATAGCTAATACACCATAAACAAATGACATCATAAAACTAAAAGCTATAAACAACACATTTATATTGTTGTTTAGTTTTCTTGTCATTTTATTCATCTCCATTTTATAAAACTAATTTATTTGCTTCGTAGAATCATTTTGTTTAATTTCTACTTGATTAATAGATTCAAATCTTTTTGTTATTTTTTCGGTTGTTGTATGAATATCTTTTACATCTTTTCCCACTGTTTCGATACTACGAGATAGTTTATCCCATCTATCTTTATATCTTTTAAACTCTGTATCTAATAAACCTAATTCTTGATGTATTATAGATGCATATTTATCTCTTTCTATATTTTTTATTATCATCTGAATTGTTGTTAGTGTACTTATTAGTGTGGTTGGAGAAGTTATCCATACACGTTTTTTATATGCATAAGTAAGGATATCTTCATGATATGCATTAACTTCTGCAAATATTGCTTCAGCCGGTAAAAATAGTATTGCTTGGTCTGATGTTTCTCCACTAATAATATATTTATTTGCAATAGCATCTATGTGTTTTTTCATGTCAGATTTAAACATTTTTTCTGCTTGATTTCTAACACTAACAGAATTATTCTTATCAACCATTATACGGTAGTTTTCAAGTGGAAACTTCGAATCAATACCTATGGTTCCAAGTGGTTCTGGGGCAAATAATGCACAATCAACAATTGTTCCATTACGGAATTGATATTGTAATTGATAAATAGATTTGTTTTCACCAAAAACACTAGTCATAATATGATGTAAATTAACTTCACCAAAAATACCACGAGATTTTTTATCAGTTAAAACACTTTCCAATGATATAATATCATTTGATAATGTATCAATTTTCTTTTGTGCTTCATCTATTTTTGATAATCTTTCTAATACTGATGTAAATGTTTTATTTGTTTTTTCAAAATTAACATCTAAACGCTCATTTACTTTATCATTAATCTGATTTAAACGTTGCTCCATTTTATCATTAAGTCCATTAAAATCATCATTCATAGATTTTGACAATGAATTTTTAAACTCACCTAATTCTTTAATTACTTCTGTTTCTAACTTACCTAATCTTTCAGTTATATTTGATTCATTAATACCTTTAGATACTGATATAACTACTAATACAAGTATAACTATTAATAAAACTATTATAATATATTCCATAATTCACCTACTCTATACTAAATTTTTTACTTATATATTTTGATACTATAAATGCACCTAAAATCATCAAAATAATCTTTATCATAATAATTGGTTCTTGAATACTTTCGATAAATGTCGTACCAATATAACCCCAAAAATATACAATGGATAATTTACCAATTAAAATAGCTAGAAAAAACTTTTTTGTTTTTATGTCAGAAATACCTCCGGCTATATTTACTGTAAATGCTGGAGTAAATGGCATAGCGGCAATTATTACTAAGCTACTAAATGATATATTTGATACTTTATCAATAAATTTTTGAAGTTTTACACTTTTATTAAAGTGTTTATATAAAATAATATGAAATCCTTTTCTAAAAATATAAAAAGATAACATACAACCTATTACAGTTGAAATCCATGATATAATAAATCCTACTATATTACCAAATATTATAATATTTAATGCAATAAACAAAGCTAATGGAAGTGCTGGAATAATTGATTCTAATATTATCAAACCACTTCCCATTACTAAGGATAATACTGGTCCTGATGACAACACAAAATTTTTTAATGAAATTACTAAGTTATTTAACATATCACCCATATTATCTTACCTTTCTTTAATATTATAATACAATTTATATAATTTTAAAAGTTAAATCTGATACTAATTATATATTAATAATATTTATAATAATAAAAAAAGAAAGTTTAATTGTATAGCTTAACTTTCTAATATCCATTCTTGATAACCACCATTTATATTTACTGTCTTATATCCATATTTTCTTAAAATACTACATACACTTGGACTTGCTACTCCTTCTTTACAATAAATATAATAAGTATCATTAAAATTCAAGTATTTCTTATAATCTATTAATAATATATCCTTTGGAATATTAATAGCTGTTGGTATATGATTATCATTATATTTTTCTACACTTCTAATATCAATTATCTTTACTTTTCCTATTAAATCTTTTAAATCCCATATGTCTATATCAAAAAACATATTAATCACCACTTATATTATATGATTAATATGTTTTTTATTTCATTTATTCGTCATCATCTGAGAAGAAATCATCAAAGAATTGATCATCTGTTACTTCATCTGTTATGTCAACAACTTCTTCCACTTTAGAATCATTATGTTTTTCTGTTGATAACTTGTCAGATTTAGTTTTTTCAACAGGTTTATCTTTGAT
>CAMNHZ010000027.1 GCA_946540075.1 uncultured Bacillota bacterium | reverse complement strand
TGGCTAGTGTTTGGAAACATATCTACTGGAGTAATTTTTTCTACATCATATTCATCCATTAGTTTTATGTCACGTGCTAGCGTTATAGGATTACACGATACATATATAACTTTATCTGTTTTTTTAGATAATATATAATTAATCGTATTTTTATCCAATCCTACTCTTGGTGGATCAACTATAATTAAATCAGGTTTATAATCTAGATTATTTATAACTTTTGATACATTCCCATTTACAAATGTTATATTATCAATATTATTTATTCTTTTGTTTTCATTAGCATTTTTTATAGCTAATTCATTTATTTCTACACCTAAAACTTCTTTAGCATATTTACTTAAATATGTACCTATAGTCCCTGTTCCACAATATAAATCAAGAACTTTTTCTTTACCTGTTAATTCTGCATACTTTAAAATAACGTCATATAACTTTACTATTTGATATCTATTAACCTGAAAAAAAGCACTTGGATATATATTAAATTTATAATCAAGAATTGTGTCTGTTACATAGTCTTGTCCATATATCTTATAATAATCAGTATTTAAATTTTTATAAACACTTGTGACATGTTTTTCTAATTTAGATACTAATTCATTATTAGGAATATCTTCTTTAAGTGTGAAAACAACCATTATTTGCTTTAAATTAGTATATCTTATAACAATACTATTAATTTTACTTAAATCATATTCATTTAAAATATTAATCAAATTATTAACTTCATCCGGTACGAGTAAGCATTTATCTACACTAATTAATTGATAACTTTTTCGTTCAAATAAACCTAATTTTTCTTTTACTTGGAAAGTAATCTTGTTTCTATATCCCAATGTTTGTTCACAGGAAATTATGTCATTTACAACATCTTTATCAATATGAGCAAACTTTTTCATTATACTAATAACCTTATTTTTTTTATATTTTAATTGCTCTTCATATGGTATATGCATCAAATCACAACCACCACATTTATCAAAATATGGACAAATCGGTTTAATTCTTAATGAACTTGTTTTAATATAATTAATTACTTTTCCCTCCATATAGTTTTTCTTATTTTTAGTCACTTCTACCTCTACACATTCACCTACCAATGCATTAGGTATAAAAATAGTTTTGCCATTAATATGGCCTATTCCTCTTCCTTGATGATCAATATCATCTATTATTAGTTCATATTTCATACAATTCACCACCATAATTATAACATATAATGTTTATTATTAATCTTTTTTTAACATAATAATATAGGTGAATTATTATGAACTTTGATATTAAAAAAAATATTAACTTAATCTGTAATAAATTTGGAAATAGTTCCGACTTAAAATATCGATATATTAAGATTGGAAAAAACAACATTGCTTACATTTTTATTGATACTGTATGTAGTGATGATAAAATTAGTGACTTTGTACTAAAAAAAATCACTAACATTAAATCTAACTGTAATCTATTTGAATTTCTTAAAAACAATCTTTCAAATAGTAACATTAAAGAGGTTGATAACTATGATGATATATATAATTTATTAGTAAGTGGATTTTTATGTTTATTTATTGATGGTAATAATAAAGCTATAGCAATTGAAACTAGAGCAAATTTAGACCGTAGTATTAGTGAAGCAACTAGTGAAACTGTTATTAGAGGACCTAAAGATAGTTTTACTGAAAACCATTTAACAAACATAGGACTTATTAGAAAACGTATAAAAGATACTAATCTTTGGTTTACTGATTTAAATATCGGAAAAAGAACTAATACTAAAGTTAGTGTTGCTTATATAAAAGATATTGCGAACACAAACAACGTTAGAAAAATAACTAACAAATTAAAAAAAATAAATATTGATGGAATTATAGATAGTGGTTATATAAGAGAATATTTAAATACAAGTAAATTTAGTATTTTTCCACAAATGATAAGCACTGAAAGACCTGATTTGGTATCACAAAGTTTATTAAACGGAAAGATTGTAATACTGGTAGAGAATAGTCCTTATGCTTTAATCATACCTGGTTTGTTTGTTGATTACTTTCATTCTCCTGAGGATTATTATCAAAAAAATATTAATGCAAATTTCACAAGAATAATTCGTTTTATATCCTTTATAATAACAATGCTTACACCTGCTTTATATATATCAGTAACGTCATTTAACCCTGAAATACTACCTAAAGAATTAATGAATTCTATCATTATGCAAAGGAAAAATGTTCCCTTTCCTCCTTACATTGAAATTTTATTATTAACATTAGTATTTGAAATACTTAGAGAATCTGACATAAGAATTCCTAATGCGATGGGAACAGCAGTCAGTGTAGTTGGAGGGTTAGTATTAGGTAATGCTGCTGTTGAAGCAGGTATATTTTCTGCAATTAGCATTATCATAGTAGCAATAACATCTATTTGTGGTCTATTATTTAGTGATATAGATATGGTCAATAGTATTCGTATATGGAGAATATTTTTTATTATTGGTGCTTCATTTCTAGGACTTGTTGGAACAGTATTAATTGGATTAATACTTACTATAAATTTAAGTAGTACCGAAGTATTAGGTATACCATATCTTCTTCCTATATCACCATTTAATATTAACGATAATTCAGATGCAATAATAAAATTAAGTATACAAAAAAGAAAACAAAGGCCAAGTTATCTTGCCAAAAAGAATATTATTAGAGAGAGTGATAATATTGAATAAAAGAATTAGTAGTATAGAAATATTTTGCATATGTTATTTTCTAATTAGATCCAGTTTTTTTAATCTTACATTAAACAGTATATTAAAAAGTTCTAAGAATAATAGTATAAGTGTTTTGATTATATCATCATTACTAGGATTAATCCCATTATTTATATATATAACTATTTTAAAAAAAATCAAGAACAACAGTTTAAAAAACTACATTGATAATAATTTTACTAAACTTCCAGCCAAAACAATAAACTATATAATATTTATTTCATCAATATTTTTTTTAATATTATTATTTTCTAATTATACCTTATATATAAAAAATGAATATCTTGAAGATATGTCTCCTATTTTAATATCACTCAGTATTATGATTCCTTTTGTCTATATATCATTAAAAAAAATTACTGTTTTAACTAGAACAAGTGTAATACTATTTTTTATTTCTGTTTTATTTACTTTAATTAGTTTTATAAGCCTAATATTCAAAGTTGATTTTTCTAATATATTACCTTTCACTGTGTATAATACTAACATAAGTAAAAATGTTCTATTATATATTGGGTTTAACATTTTACCATTATTTTTCTTGTTAACTCTACCTATTAATTATAATAAACAGAACATTAAAATTATTGTTAGTTCCTATATAACAACTAATTTTTTATTAATCTTTATAATACTCTTAAATGTTCTAATTAGTAATTTTTCAAATAGTTCAACAACAAATATTTTCAAAGAAGTATCGATTATTGGATACTCTGGTAATATCGAGGCATTACTATCTATTCAAACTATATTTGATTTATTTATTATAATATCTACAACACTATTCTTTATAAGAAAATACTTAAATACCAAAGACTTTTATATTATAATGCTTTGTATATATATCGTATCTAACCTTGTTATATATACTAAAATAACATTTAAATACACCCTACCATTATTATATATATCTTTCTTATTTATACCATTTTTGATATCACTAAAAAGAGATGATTAATATCATCTCTTTTATGCTCCCCATGTTGCGATTATATCGCAGCTACTACTTGATGGTTCTGGATTAGGCATTTCCATTTTTACTATCATAGGAACTTTAAATGCTTTACCAAATGCCATACAAGTACCTGGTTGTAAACTCTTTTGCTTTTCTACTATATCAGCACTTATATTTGGAATCATCTTTTTAATATAATCTAAATCTCTTGGATGATTCATCTTAAATATCATAAAATTAGTACATTGTGAAATAACAGTTTCACTTATTTCTACTGGACGTTGTGAAATTAAGTTAAAGACCAACCCATACTTACGTCCTTCTTTTGCTACTCTTTCAAAGATATTATAACCTATTAAATATTTATCATTATCATTTTGAACATATCTATGAGCTTCTTCTAAGAATATATGGAACGGAATTGAAGCTCTTACCTTTAATCCTTTAGTAAACTCAAATAACATTCTTGTATAAATTTTACATATTACTTTTGCAAGAGAGTCATCTATATCTTCTAAATTGAAATTAATAATTTGAGCCTTAGAATTACCTTTTGCAACTAATTGAATTATATATTGTTCTAAAGTAACATAATTAGGATAATCAAAGAATCTTGCATTTTCACTTATTACTAATGAATGTAATCTTACTTTTAATGTAATAGCATCTCCATAGACTTTATCGTTTTGAAGTAACCCTTCACTAATTAATGTAAAATTCAATGCTTTTTCCATATCCTTTAGTGTAAAATATTTCTTTTCTGTTGGTTCATATGTATCAAGTTCATCTTTAATGAAGCTACTAATATATTCTGTTACTAATATACTTTCAGTAAAATTACCTGCACTATCAATAGTAAAACATTCTCTAAATTTACGTACATAACCTACACCTTGAACAGGTGCCTCTAAATTAAATTCTTTAGTTGAACAGGTAGCAAGAATAGAAAATATATCATTACGTTTACTTGATGAAGTTTCATTTGTATATAAAATAGTCATAATTGCTTTTGCTATCAAATGATTCTTATAAGCATTAGCTTGATCAGTGTCAAGTGCAAAAATATTAGTTAATTTTAACATTCTTTCAATAATAGGTAATTGAGTATGTTCTGTTGCATCTAACAAAAGTGCAACATCATCAATTGTAAGTAACCATAAAGGTATTCTTAATCTTTCACCACCACTTGATGCAATATCTCTTTCATTTGTTGTAAAAAACTTAAAGTTAAGATTTGGATTAATATCATGAATATTTTTGAAAGCATTATGATATTCTCCATATGCATCAAATATAAAGAAATTAGATTTATATGGTAAAAAACTATTATTAGTGAATATATTTTGAAGAAGTCTAGCTACTCCACATGATTTACCACTACCTGTATTACCAAAAATAGCCATATGATTACTAAACATATCATTTATATCAACTCTTATTGGATAATCATCATATAATGGAGAATATCCTAGTAACATACTTCCTGGTTTATTCTCACCAACCAATAGCGCTACCTCTTCCTTGTCTATAACTCTTATTCTAGCAGACAATGTTGGTTTTCTAATAACTCCACCAACAAACTTTCCATTTACAATTTCTCCTAAAAACTTAACTTTAATAATATCAGAACTTATATCATCTACTTCTCCTAATATTTTCTTTTTATCATCTTCAAATACAATATGAAGATTCATCATATTAGTTGCAAGTGGAGTACCTTGATCTATTTTAATATGCGCAATATTATCACTTATATATACTATCTTTCCTTGCATTATTTCACCCTCTTATTCTTAAATTAAATCAATTATTTTATTCTGTTTTTCTTTATCAATATCCTTAATTATTTCTTTTATTTTTTTACTTTTATTATATAAATTTAATTTTTCTTCATAATAATCTAGTTTATTTATAACACCTTTTAATTGTTTACTTACTGCATTCCTGCTTACATTATAGTTTTCACTCATTTCTGACAATGTTAGATTATTAAAATAATAATCTTCAAAATAATTTTTTTGAATATCAGTCAATAATTCTCCATAATAATCAAACAAATTAGTGTAATAAATTCTATCTTCCATATATCATCACGTATCCTATATATTATTATACCAATAATATCAAAAAAGTAAATTGCTTATCACAATTCACATTAATATTTTTTATCAAATTATTTAATCAACGAAATCTTTAAATAATCCATAGATATATTTTTCGATATCAAATACTCTTAAGTCTTCGATTTTTTCTCCAAATCCAACATATTTAACAGGTATTCCTACACTCTCTTTAATAGCAAGCACTATACCACCTTTAGCTGTCCCATCAAGTTTTGTAAGAACTATTCCTGTTATATTAGTTATTTCTTTAAAACTCTTAGCTTGACTTATACCATTCTGACCTGTTGTAGCATCTATAACAAGTAATGTTTCATGTGGGGCATTTGGTATAATTTTACCAATCACTTTATTTATTTTTTCTAACTCATTCATTAAATTTACTTTGTTTTGAAGTCGACCAGCAGTATCAATTAAAACAACATCATATTTATCTTCTTTTGCTTCTTTTAAACCATCATATATAACGCTTGCTGGATCAGCATTATCTCTTGATATTATCTTAGTATTAGCTCTTTTGCTCCACATATCAAGTTGTTCAACGGCACCTGCTCTAAAAGTATCTCCAGCAATCATCATTACTTTTTTATCCTCATTAGCTAACTTATTAGCTAGTTTACCTATAGTAGTAGTTTTACCTACTCCATTAACACCAACAAATAAAATTACAGTTGGTCCCTCTTTAGCATAATTTAATTTATTTACAATAATTTCATTATTAACATAAATTATAAACATTTCATCAACAATAATCTCTTTTAAATCATTAGCATCAGTTATATTTTCTTTTTTGACACGAGTTCTTAATTTATCAATAAAATCCATTACAGTATTAACACCTATATCTGCCATAATAAGAATTTCCTCTAATTCTTCAAAATATTCTTCATCAATTCTATTATGTTTTAGTGTTAATAAATTTAATTTAGAAGAAAATTCTTTTCTTGTTTTTTCTAAGCCTTTATCATAAACTGCAACTTCCTTTGTTTCCTTTTTATCTTTTGTATCAAATATATTTTTAAATTTATCAAATAATCCCATTATATCACCTGATAACATTGTACACTAAATTACTTAAAAACACTATATTTATATTATTTTTTTAAACTTTTTTTGCTTTACAACAAGAAATAAAGTATTTAAATAGTTTTTTTGATTCATCGGTTTGCATTATAGACTCTGGATGCCACTGAACACCAATAAAAAAATCATTTTTAGCATCCTCTATCGCTTCAATTACACCATCAACTGATTTAGCAACAATATCTAAATCAGTATCAATTATATTATCATGATGCCTACTATTAACAAATAATTTTTCCTTATTTAAAATACCATATAATTTTGATGATTTATTTATAATAATTTCATGGGACTTAACTCTTTTATTGTTATGTATTTTTTGATTTATTTTATATTCTGAAAGTTGTCCATTACATTCTAATCCTATCGTCTGCATACCAAGACAAATACCTAGTGTAGGAAGATTATTATCTTTCGAATATCTTACTATCTGTCTATTAAAATCATCAATATAATTACCTCCTGGCAATACTATTCCATCACACAATAATAATTGTTTTTTATAATCTGATCCTGGTATTATTCCAATTCCAATACCTCCTGATATCCTAATCGCATCTAAAACTTCCTTACTAATAAAATATCTGTCTTTATTATTTCTTGCAACGACACCAATTATTGGTTTCATGTTATCACCTCTATATATAATATTCATATATCAAATAATTATAGTTGAAAAAAAAGACTTTTTAGATTATACTTAATATATAAGAAAGTAGGTATGTTGAATGATATGTAATAAGTGCGGTACTGAGATACCTGAAAACATGACTGTATGCAATAAATGCGGGAAACCTGTGGAAAATGACTTTTCTTTGAATAATGGTGTGGAAAAGTCCGATAATCAAAATAATTCTGTTGATAACAGTGTTAATGAACAATCTCCTATTAATGAAGATTTATATGCTCCTATTGGGGACTTTGTTCCACCCAAAGCAAGTGTCAATGAACCTGTTGTTGATAACAATTCAAATAATAATCAAGAGAATATCACTCCAATTTCAACTACTCCTTTAGATAACAATCAAAACAATATATTTGGAACTGATAGTCTTATGATGAATAATGAGAATGATACTATTAATGAAGAAATTAATGTTAATCCTGTTAATATTAATAATAATGACGTTAGTAAACAATCTCCTATTAATGAAGATTTATATGCTCCTATCGGGGACTTTGTTCCACCCAAAGCAAGTGTCAATGAACCTGTTGTTGATAACAATTCAAATAATAATCAAGAGAATATCACTCCAATTTCAACTACTCCTTTAGATAACAATCAAAACAATATATTTGGAACTGATAGTCTTATGATGAATAATGAGAATGATACTATTAATGAAGAAATTAATGTTAATCCTGTTAATATTAATAATAATGACGTTAGTAAACAATCTCCTATTAATGAAGATTTATATGCTCCTATCGGGGACTTTGTTCCACCCAAAGCAAATGTCAATGAACCTGTTGTTGAGAATGATTTAAATAATAATCAAGAGAGTATTACTCCAATTTCAACCACTCCTTTAGATAACAATCGAAACAATATATTTGGGACTGATAATCTTATGATGAATAATGAAAGTACTAATAATACTGAACAATCAATCAATGATTACATTGTTCAAGATAATATTAATCCTCAAGCTAATATTTTAAATGATTTGCAACAAAATAGTAATAACAATGATTTTACTGATGAAATAACTACTGAAGCAAAGAAAAGAAATGCAGATGATTATAGTTATGATTTAAATCAGAATAGTATTCCAAAATGGGTTGTTCAAATAATTCTAATACTTATCGGTGCGATACTTGTATATTTCTTTTTATACCCAATTATAATAAAGAAAATAAGATATAATTCAATAACACATAATTGGTGCTGTAAAACTATTAATAGTGGTAGTAAGTGTGATTTTTCATTAGTATTAGCAAAAGATGATTCATTCTCAATTAGATATCAAGGTTCTTCTAAGAACACAACTGGTAAGTTTTCTGTTGTCAAAAGTAAAGTAAACGTTGAGAACGATAATAAAAACTATTATGATTTAAAACTAGATACTTTTGATAGCACTGATGATCTTAATTATAAAATAGGTGTATCATCTAATAAAATGATTATATATAAAAACAAATTTATAGTTGAAAATATGTATTGTTCTATAAACGAGGAATAAAAAATTATAATATTGAACATTATATAACAGAATATTCGCAGATATTCACTTCAAAGAGACTAATTCTCTTTGATTTTTTTTGAAGTTTAGGTATAATTATATTGGAGATGATAAAATGAAATGTGTATTTTGTGAAATTGTAAACGGTACTATCCCTTCTTATACAATATATGAAGATGATATTGTAAAATGCTTTTTAGATATTAATCCTAATAGTGTTGGTCATACATTAATTATACCCAAAAAACATTATAATGATATTGTAGATATTGATAATGAAGTATTAACTCATATATTTGATGTTGCAAGAAAAATAAAAAGACTTATGGAAAAAAAATTAAACATTGATGGATTAACACTTATTCAAAATAATGGAGATGTACAAGAAGTAAAGCATTTTCATTTACATTTAAAACCATACTATAATAACGGAAAAAGTATGAGTGTTGAAGATGTTTATAACCTGTTAAAATAATAAAAAAAGTAGATAACAAATTAATTATTATTCTGTATTCAATAATAATTAATTAGAAATGTTATCTACTTTTTGATTTTAACTCAACTAAATCTACGTTCTTATATTTTTCATTTTTTGTAAGGATTTCACATCCAGTAAAATCTAAAACTGGTACCTCTATTTTATATAAAACTTCATTATTTGGCATAAAATAATTAGATATAACTACACAACTTGGTAGACTCAATTGTTTCAAACCATTATTTTTATATAAAAAGTTATCATCTATAAATTTTAATTTATTGAATTTTACTTTCTCTGTGATACTATTTTCATGAAGGAAATTTTTTCCTATTCGTGTTAATTCTGGCATATCAATACTAATTAATTTTTTATTATATAGCAAGAAATTATCACCTATTTTTTCTACTTTTGGTAAAT
>CAMNHZ010000026.1 GCA_946540075.1 uncultured Bacillota bacterium | reverse complement strand
TCATAAAAATCACCTACTTAATCATATTTTTTTAAAAAACTATATAAGTTATTTGCAATCTTTTCTGGTAATATTTCTTCTAATTCTTGTACACTTAGTTTTTTCATTTTAGTTATTGTATGATACTTTTTAAGTAATTCATTACGCCTTTTAACACCAATTCCTTCAATATTATCAAGAACACTTTCTAAAGAACCTTTGCTTCTTATTTGTTTATGATAATTTATAGTAAAATTATGAACTTCATCTTGCATTCTTTCTAACAAATAGAATAAATTACTTTTTTTATCTATGTCTATTTCTGTAATTGGATTAAATGCAAGTAATTTACTTGTTGCATGATGATCATCTTTTTTTAATCCTACTACAGGAATATTCATATTAAGAGAATCAATTACTTCTCTAGCAACATTAATTTGTCCAAGTCCACCATCAACAATAATTAAATCTGGTTTTACTAAATTATCTTTTAAAATTCTAAAATATCTACGATAAATTACTTCTTTCATTGTTCCATAATCATCATTCTTATCAATTGAAATTTTAAATTTACGATAATCATTTTTAGATGGTTTCCCTTCTTTAAATACAACCATCCCTGACACATTATAAGTACCAAATAAATGAGCATTATCAAATATTTCAATTCGATCTAATTTATCAAGTTTAAGTATTTTCCTTAATTCTTCATTCGCACCATATGTTTTTTCTTGATCACGTTCAATAAGTTCAAATTTTTCATCTAATAATACTTTGGCATTATTACTAGCCATAGTTACAATATTTTTCTTTAATCCTTTTTGAGGAGCGAAAACTTTACATGTTAAAAAGTCACTAAGAAGATTAGTATCAACAATACTAGGAACTAATATTTCTTTTGGTAATAAAACATTTTTTTCATAGAATTTAGCAATATATCTAGTTAATTCTTCATCTATTTCATCAACTAAAGGGAATATTTTATAATGACGTTCTAATATTTTTCCACCACGGATAAAAAATACTTGTATTGATATATAACCTTTATCAACATAATATCCAAATACATCACGATCAACATCATCACTTATTTCTACTTGTTGTCTTACTAATGTAATATTTATATAATCCAGTAAATCTTTTAATTCTTTTGCTTTTTCATAATTAAGTTTTTTTGAAGCATCTAACATTTCGTCTTCAATTTTTTTTGTTATTAAAGAGTGATCTCCTTTTAAAAATTTTATGATATCATCTTTCATCTCTTTAATTAGTTTATCATCAATATTATTAGTACAGTAACCTAAACATTGACCTATATGATAATATAAGCATGGTTTCTTATTATATGTACGACATTTTCTTAGTGGATACATCCTATTAAGTAAATTTACAGTACTACGTGCGGCTGTTACATTAGGATATGGTCCATACATATGATTATGTTTTTTTCTCTTTCTATTAACATTTCTTACTATATTAAGTCTAGGAACTTTTTCATCTGTTAATTCTATATAAGGATAACTTTTATCATCACGAAGTAAAATATTATATTTTGGATCATTTTCTTTAATAAGATTAAGTTCTAATACAAGTGATTCTTTTTCACTGTTTACAACAATATATTCAAAATCAGCTATTTCTCTTACTAAGCGAGCTGTTTTACCGGTATGAGTTCCCCTAAAATATGAACTAACACGATTTTTAAGTTTTTTAGCTTTTCCTACATATATAATATGACCATCATTATTTTTCATTAAATAACATCCTGGCTTATTTGGTAGGAGCGCTAATTTCTTTTTAATATGATCCGTCATAATAGTCACCCCCAGTAAATATATTATAGCACAAAAAAACTAGAATACGATGTAAATCCTAGACAGGAATCATCGAAATTATTCTAGTTTTTACTATTTATAGTATCTAATGTTTCTTTTATGGTAGTACTTGCTACATTATTAATGTTATACCATCCATACTTAGTCATTTTATCATATGTATTAGATTGATGCTTTAATACTTCATCTAATCCATGTTTTAATAACTCTCTAATATCTTTATTAGAACTTTCTAATGTTCCATGAACATAAACTTCATTTGTACTTTTCAAAATAAGCAAATAGTTTTCCATAAGTAATTTATCATTCATTAGACTTTACCTCCAACATATTAATTAACTCATCTTTCATAGTTACATGTTTAGTTAATTCTTCATCAATAAAAGTTTTTAATTCCTCATCTTCAAGATAATTAATCATCTCTTTACAAATTAAAATTATATTACTTTCATGCCCAATGGCATCTTCTAAATAAAGTAATTCTTTCTGTGTCATAATAATCACCCTTTATTAATATGGACTATTATTATAAAATTAAACATCTTTTTTACTATCTTGAATATAAATATAGTTTTAGATATAATTAAATTGGTGATTTTATGTACGGAATAAAAGAAAATGTTACAAATAAATATATAATAAATAAATCAATATTTATTTGTAAACTAATTAAAATAGATTCTGATAGTAATATTAAAGAGATTATAAATGATTTAAAAAAAGAATATAAAGATGCCACTCATTATTGCTTTGCTTATATATGTGGAAGTGTTAAACGTTTTAATGATGATGGTGAACCAGGTGGGACTGCTGGAATGCCTATTTTAAATGTCTTAGAAAACAATAATTTAGATAATATTTTATGTGTTGTGATTAGATATTTTGGAGGAATTAAACTTGGTGCAGGTGGACTTGTTAGAGCTTATACTAAAGCTGTTACAAGTGCTTTAGATAAAACTAAAATATCTAAACTTATTCCTGCAACTGTCATTAAAATTATATTTAATTATGATAGTATTAAAACAATTGATAATATTCTAAGAGATGAAATTATTATAAATAAAGATTTTAATGATTTGATTTCATACACAATAAATATAAGTAATGATAAATTAAATGAACTTATAAATGAATTAAAACTATATACTGTTGATATTAAAACTATAAAGAATAATATGATATCAAAATAAAATATTGGTAAGTAAATACCAATATTTTTATATACTTCTTTTTATTGTTAGTTCTTTTATTTTTGGTTTATCGTTATTAATATCAATAAATTCATCTAAGCAACCTATTATTTTAATTGATTTTCTTTGATACGATATAATTCCATTATTTACTTTATAAGATATCCTTGGATACTCTTTCATAGTTGTTAAATCTAACATTTTCTTATCATTTATTTTACGACATATTACAAATTCATCATCACTAACATTACTATCAATAATTAACTTACCTATATATATATTATTAAACTTTATCATTATTTTCCTTTCTAATATGAATAAAAAAAGGATGTATAAAATACATCCTAATTCAAAATTACTATTTCATTTGAGCTGCAACTTCTTCAGCAAAGTTTTCTTCACGTTTTTCCATACCTTCTCCTACTTCAAAACGTGTCATAGAAACAATACTTCCTCCGTTGTTTTTAACATATGTTCCAACTGTAACATCACTATCTTTTACAAATGGTTGTTCTTCTAAGCAAATTTCTTTATAGAATTTATTAATTCTACCATTAACCATTTTTTCAGCTATTTCAGCTGGTTTTCCTTCAGAAATTGCTTGTTCTTTAAGAATAGCTCTTTCGTGTTCTAATTCTTCTGTTGGTACTTCAGATCTAACTACATATTTTGGTCTCATAGCAGCTGCATGCATAGATACATCCTTAGCCACTTCTTCATTAGCTCCTTCAACAACTGTAATAACAGCTATTTTACCACCCATATGAATATATGAACCAAATGATTGTGAATCTGTCTTTGTTATTCTTTCAAATCTACGGAAACTTAATTTTTCTCCGATTGTTGCTGTTTTAGAAACGATTAAATCATTAACAGTTTCTCCATCAACTTCAACATTTGAAATTTCTTCAATAGTTTTAGCATCACTATTTAAAACAGCTTTTAATAATTTATTTACTAATTCTTTAAATTCATCATTCTTAGCAACAAAATCAGTTTCAGAGTTTACTTCTACGATAGCAGCTTTATTACCTTCAACTTCAATAGCTGCTAAACCTTCAGCTGCTATTCTATCTGCTTTTTTAGCTGCTTTAGAAATACCTTTTTCTCTTAACCAATCGATTGAAGCATTTATATCACCATTATTAGCTTCTAAAGCTTTTTTACAGTCTAACATACCTGCTCCAGTTTTTTCTCTTAATTCTTTTACTAAACTTGCAGTTACCATTCTTATCCTCTTTTCTAAAATTATTTTAATGCATCAATTAATTCAGCTTTTTTCATTGTTGAATAACCTTTAATACTTTTAGCTTTAGCTAATTCACGTAATTCAGCAACAGTTTTTTTAGAAAAATCTTCAGCTTTTACTTCTTTTTTTACTGTTTCTTTCTTAGGTGCTTCTTTTTTTACTGTTTCTTTCTTTTCGTTCTTAGCGACTTCTTTTTTTGCTGGTTTATTTTCAGCATTATCTTTATTCTTGTTAAATGGTCTTCTTGATCCATTATTACGTCCTTTGAAATTTCTTCCAAATCTTCTTGGACGATCTTCTTTACGTTTAACTGAATCTACAGCTTTTTGCATGATTTCTTTAGCATCACCTTGTTTAGATTCATCAACAGTAACATAATCAATTAATTCTCCACCATTAGCTTCTACGATAGCATTTGCCATTACTGAAGTAATTAGTTTTACTGAACGAATTGCATCGTCATTACCAGGAATTACATAATCAACCATATCTGGATCACAATTTGTATCTACGATACCAAATACAGGAATATTTAATTTACGAGCTTCTCTTATTGCGATTTCTTCTTTAGATGGATCTACAATAAATAAAGCTGCTGGTAATTTATACATATCACGAATACCACATAATAATGTATTTAATTTTTCATATTCTTTCTTTAATTTGATAACTTCTTTTTTAGGTAGAACTTCGAATGTTCCATCTTTTTCCATGTTTTCGATTTCTTCTAATCTTTTTACTCTTCCACGAATAGTTTTAAAGTTAGTTAATGTACCACCTAACCATCTTTCAGTTACATAGTAAGATTCTGAACGTAAAGCTTCTTCTTTTGTAGCTTCTTGTGCTTGTTTTCTTGTACCAACAAATAAAACTTTTCCTCCGTTTTCAGCTATATTCTTTAAAGCTTCATATGCTTTTTCAATATTAGCTGCTGTTTTTTGTAAATCTATGATGTAGATATCATCACGTGAAGTGAAGATATATTCTTTCATTTTTGGATTCCATCTTTTAGTTTGATGACCAAAATGAACACCTGCTTCTAATAAATAACTCATTGACACTACTGCCATATTTATACCCTCCTTTTGTTATTTCCTCTGACACGTCATTTTTACCTCACCACCAATCAATTGGCACTAGGCAAGATAAATCAGCATCATGTGTGCTTAAAAGCAATACGATTATATCATAAAACTATATATAATTTCAATCCTTTTTGTTTATTTTTAAAGGTTTTTTACCATAATATACCAGGAGTGATATAATGAGCTATTTTTTAATATTTTTTACTAAAGCAATCGAAAATACACTAAGCACTCTTAGAATTATTGTAATAGCTTATGGTAGAAAACAAATTGGTGCTTTATTACAATTTATAATTGCTATAACATGGATATTATGCACAGGAACACTCATTAAAGATATTGATAATCCAATCAAAATAATTTGCTTCGCATCAGGATGTTACATAGGTTCTTTATTAGGTAGTATTTTAGAAGAAAAATTTTATAAAAAATAATTTTTAAATATATATGCTTTATCTGTTATAACATATAGACTAGTATCTATAAACTTAGATATTTCTTTTTTACTATTAATTGTCCATACAAATTTTTCATCTTTATTACCATCATAATTACTATATTTAATACTTGTATAATCAAAACTACCTATATACTTATGATTAATCATATTACCAACAATTATTCCGATTGGATATTTATCATATTTTTTATTTAAGTATTTTAATAAACTATAATTAAAACTACATAAATAAATATTTAGATTACTCTTTCTTACAATATTAACTACTCTATCAACTAATTCATGATAGTCATTAATCTCACTTTTTAATTCAATTAAAATTAACTTATCAGTCTTAATATTATTAAGTAAATAATCTAATTTAGTAATACTATTATTTTTATTCTTAATATCATTATATTCTAATCTATTAACGGCAGTACCATGAAGTAATTTATCATGATATAAAATTACTTCCTTATCTTTAGTAATCCTAACATCTATTTCAACGCCAGAAATATAATTTTTATTTAAACTATTTATAATTGCATCATAAGTATTTTCATCATATTTATGATTATTATTACCCCTATGGGCGATTAATCTCATAATATCACCAATTAATTATAATCAATTAATTTTAAAATATCAAAAAAAGAACAATAATTTAATTATTGTCCTATTTTTTTTCTTACATAATCTATTATTTCATTGTGGATAGTATTAATTGTTTTTAATTCTGTTTCTACACATTCAATTGTTTTCCATCTATAAACACTAGATAATTCTATATAAGCATTTTCTGCATCTTTTAAATAATCTTCATCTTTTTCATTATCGTCTAATTCTTTACGATTTAATTTAAGTTTATTAGCAAATTGGGTTGGCATATGAAGAAATATAGCTATATCTGGTTTAGGAAGCTCTAAAAGTTTAAACTCTAATATATCTAGCCATGCATACATGTTAAGTCTTTCTTTAGTATCCTTTATTTTACATCCTTGATGAGCCATATTTGAATAAACATAACGATCTAATACAACATTAATACCTTGATCAAGTAATTCATTTATTTTAGTCATATTATATTTCCTATCAGCTGCATAATATAAAGCAGCTACTTTAGGATCTACTGCTGGAGCAGTTTCAGGAAACCAACTTTCACATATTTCACTTTTACCTAAATATGGTCCCCCAATAATCTTTCCAGTAGGAGTATCATACATTGGAAATGATAAGTTTTCTACTTTAAAACCTTCATTTCTTAACCCCTCAATAAGTAATTTTGATTGAGTTTCTTTTCCTGAACAATCAGTTCCTTCTATAACAATTAATTTACCACGCATAATAACCTCCTATTTATTGAGATATTTTAAAGTTAATTTTACCATGATTCTTATATTTCAATACTTTTACATCTTTACATTCTTTTGAATTATCATAATCATAGAAATCTTCTACTTCTGGATTTAACCATAACTCTGGTGCTTCAAAATCACCTAATGTATCCATTCTATTTATTTGTTCTTTTATACCTTCTATTTGATTTACATAAATATGAGCATCTTTTATACTCCAATTTAATGTACCAGGTTCTAACCCATTAGTTTTAGCAAGCATATTTAAAAGTACTGCATATTGAGTTATATTAAATGGTAATCCTAATGGTACATCACAACTTCTTTGATGTACCCAAGCATTTAATTTACCATTTGTAACATCCCATTCACTACTCCATACACATGAAGGAAGTACTGCTGTTTTTAAATAATCATTTTGCCATAATGATATAATCATTCTTCTATCAGTTGGATTATTCTTAATTTTATCTATCAAATTATCAATTAAATTAAATTTATCAACTATATAACCATAAGCAGTCCCGATAGTATGAGCATACTTCTTATCAAACTGTCTTACTTTAATTTTTTTAACTAACTTTCCATTTTCATCAGGTTCCATTTGAGTAGCAGTCCATAAACCATTTTCATCTATCTCCCACTCATCCCATATGTGAACATTTCTTTCTTGAAGCCATCTTACATCATTTGATTGAGCTTGATAAATCCATAGCATTTCTAATACGGCTTGTCTAATAAATACTTTCTTAGTTGTTAAAATAGGAAATTCCTCTTGTAAATCGAATTCAAAATGATAACTAGGTATCTTAATTGAATTAGTTCCTGTTCTATTTTCTACTTCTACCCCTTCTGTTAGTATCTTTCTACATAATTTTAAATATTCAACATCAAATTTTGACATAAATCTTACCTCCCTGTTTACTTGTTTATTACTTAATATTTTCTTATGTCAAGCTACAATATTATTGTTTTGATCAAATTCTACTTCTAAGAACTTTTTACTTGCTAGAAAATCACACATATGAACAAATCTTTGATATTTATTACTTGGTTTTGGCAATACTTCATTACCATTATAATCAACATTCCATTGTCCCATATGGGCCTCTATTGCATTTCTTAAAAGTAGTATTTCATTTTCTTTTAATGTTAATTTATCACTATTATCTTTAATCATACGAGAGACTAATAACGGATGATCAAATCTAGTATATTTTTCCTTTGGATCACCTGATTTTAATCCATCGTGCAACATCATAGCCATTAATAATAAATCTTTTTCGTTATCAGTAAATGCTCCTCCAATACTTTCATTTTGTAATAACTCATATCCAATTCTAGTTACTACTTTAGTATGTCTCACGAGGCCTCCCTCACCAAGTGCATACTTTGGATGATACTTTCCAGTCGAAGATGCTGGTATTTCGAAAAAGTAATCTGGTAATAATTTTAATAATACTTTTATATTATCTCT
This sequence comes from uncultured Bacillota bacterium, assembly GCA_946540075.1. Classification (GTDB taxonomy): domain Bacteria; phylum Bacillota_I; class Bacilli_A; order RF39; family UBA660; genus CAMNHZ01. The sequence goes on along the minus strand of CAMNHZ010000026.1, from coordinate 1,915 downwards.
ATAATTATTATCTTTTATATAACTTATTTCCCTTTCAAAAATTTTTGTTTTATCCACTCTATTCACCAATAAAATTAATTAAAATAGAATTCATCGTATATACATATTTTTCATCTATGTATATATTACTTCCATCATCAATCAATTTTCCTTTCTCTATTAATCTCATTATATTATAATTATCTTCAATTCTTGTGTTGTATTTGCCACAAAATTCATTTTTATTTATTCCTTTAGTTTTTCTAAAACCTAGTATGAATTCATTTTCTAATATTTTCTTATCATCAAGTATTTCTTCTTCAATACGATACATACCATTTAAATAGTTTTTTAAACTCCTAGTATTAGTATATCTTATATTATCAATATAACCTGATGCTCCCAATCCAAATCCATAGTAACACTTATTATTCCAATAAGTTAAATTATGTCTAGATTCATAACCCTCTTTAGCAAAATTACTAATCTCATAACGCTTATAGCCATTACTATTTAACTTTTTATTTATTAGTTTATACATTTCATAATCTAACTCTTCACTTATATTCTCTTCATTATTAATATCTAGTATAGTATTGGGTTCAATAATAAGAGAATATGTAGATATATGATTAATATTTAATTTTAAAAACATATCTAAATCATATTCTAGATCCTTTAATGTTTCATTTTTTAAAGCATAAATTAAATCTATATTAATATTTTCAAACCCAATCTTTTTAGCTATATTTATTTTCTTAATAACTTCTTCATTATCATGATGTCTATTTAAGTATTTTAGATATTTAGTATTAAAAGTTTGAATACCAATACTAAGTCTATTAACTCCATATTTTTTTAAAAGGTATAACTTCTTTTCAGTAATATTTTCTACATTACATTCAAACGTATATTCATAATTACTATTCTTATTAAAATAACTTACTATTTTAAGTAATTCTTCTAATTCGTTTACATCTAATACTGAAGGTGTCCCTCCTCCAATATAAATAGTATCTAAATATTCACCTCGATAATATTTCTTTATTTCTTCTTTTAATGCTTTTAAATATTTAATCGCCCATTCTTTTTTATAAAACATTTTACAAAAATCACAATAAGTACATATAGTTTGACAAAAAGGTATATGAATATATGCTGCCGTTATACTTGTTTTCATGTTACACCTACCCTCTTACAAATATTATATCAAAAAAAATATAAGTTACCTTATATTTTTTAATTCTCTTTTATATTGATAATCTTCATTACCATAAACATCATTATATTTCAAACTATTAATAGTTTTCTTATATACATATCTATCAAGTAAAGGTAAAATATCTATAAAACTTTCTATAATATCATAAGTATATTGTTCATCATATTTACTTATAATACCATCAAAATCTCCTGTTTGATTATAATATGTAGCTGATGTAAGAATCTTAATTTCAATACTATTTAATAAGTCTAAATCAGTAACATGATAATATTCATCACTATTGTTTAATTCATTATTAAAAACTGTTGTTAATCTTTTTGCCATTATTGGTGAAAAAGTATTTAATCTTTTAGTTAAATCAAAATTAATTGTTTTGTAATCAGAATTTAATAGTTTTACAATATCATCTATTTCATACCCTCTAAGTACTAAATTATATGCTTTATATGTTCTTTCAATATCTTCAATACTACTTTCTATTTGATTACTTTTATCATAAATCTTATTTAGTTTTTCATATTTTATACGATCTTTAGCAATAGCTCTTTTAATACAATCTTCCACAATAATTACAGGAACATCAAACTCTGCAGCAATAAACTCATAAGGAGCTTCTGTTTCAATAGCATATTCAGCTATTTTTTCTATAACCACTTCAATGTCTTCTTCAAAAATTATACTTCCCATTTAAATCAAACCTTTCCTAAGTAC
>CAMNHZ010000025.1 GCA_946540075.1 uncultured Bacillota bacterium | reverse complement strand
TAGTATTGGGTGATGTTATGAAGAGGTTAAAAAAACTAGTAATATTTATAAGTTTGATATTGTTAATTACTACTGGTTGTGGTAGTAAAAAGAAGATTAGAGAAAAAGCAAATTTAGATCTTAATTTTGATGATGATTATTATAGAATTGCTACCCCTTACAAAGAAGGAGTAGGGCATAATTACGTTGTAAATAATACATTAAATAATTATGATAGTTCAGAAGTAGAAAGTTCTTTAATGGATATATCAACAAACTATTTTTCAACTAAAAGTTATAAATATCAAGAAGGACAGTACTTAAAAGAAAAAGATTTAAAAAAACTTTTAGATAGAGAACATTTAAACAAGTCTGATTCAATATTAGTAGATGGTATAACTATTAATCCTACTTATATATCATATATTCATGAACAAAATTATTTAAATAATAATGGTGATTTAAAAGGTGTTTCAATTGCCTTAGTATTGAATCCTTATCAAGCATATAAAAATGAAAATGGTAATTATTTATATAAGGAAATAGATGAAAAAAAAGTATTAGATTTTGGCGTTGATGCTAGTAAAAAACTATTAAAGTATTTAAGAGGTATAGATAAACTTAAAAATACTGATATCTTAATTGGGTTATATATTCAAAGTAATCCAGAATCAGCTTTACCAGGTAGTTTTAGAAAAGTAGGTAATACATCAACAAGTAATATATCATTTAATTCGATTAATTATACTTATCAGTATTTAAATTCTTCATATGTTAGTGAACACGACACATCATCATATACAGCATTTGAAAATATGAAAAATAATGTTATAAAGGACAATGCCAATACATATTTAAGTGGTAAAGGACTTTATTATAATAATAAATTAAAGAGTCTTGATATAACTGTTACTTGTACATATTCTAATAAAAGTAAACTTATTATGCTTAGTCAGTTAATAAGTGATGAAATTGTATCAAGTTTTGGTAGTAGTCCATCAGTTAAAGTTAATGTTAAAGTAAACAATGAAACATATGCTTTTATAAATAAAAGTAAAGGTTCAACAAGAACTAAGATTTATATAATGAAAGGATAACGATTATGGAAAATAAACTAACTAAAGAAGAAGTAATGCATGTTGCTCGTCTTGCTCGTATTAACGTAAGTGAAGAAGAAATAGAAAGATATCAAGTTACTCTAAAGCAATTATTAGATGAAGTAAAGAAAATAAGAGATGTCAAAGATTGCGATAAAGAACTTATGTTTAGTCCAACTACTCATCTTGCACGTACACGTGAAGATGAAGTAGATAATATGGTATCATTTGATGAAATAAAGAAAAATGCTCCTAAAGTAGTAGGAGATTATATAGAGGTTCCGGTGATGATTAATGACTAAATATTTAGATTTATCAATAATAGAAATAAATGAATTATTAAAGAGTAAAAAAATAAAACCAATTGATTTAGTTAATGAATGTTTTGACCGTATTGAAGCTAATAAAAGTTTAAATGCTTATATTACTTTAAATAAAGAAGAAGCAATTAAAACAGCAATTGAATTAGAAAATAAAGAAGTAGATAATATTTTATTTGGTATACCAATCGCTATAAAAGATAATATATTAACTAAGGATTTAAGAACTACTTGTGCATCACGTATGTTAGAAAATTTTAATCCAATTTATGATGCTACTGTAATAAAAAAAATAAAAGAAAAAAATATGATTATAATAGGAAAAACTAATATGGATGAATTTGCTATGGGATCTACTAGTCGTACTAGTTATTTTAAAGCACCTCTTAATCCATGGAATCAAGATATGATTACAGGAGGATCAAGTGGAGGAAGTGCAGCTGCTATTTCAGCTAGAACAGTTTTACTTTCACTTGGTAGTGATACTGGAGGATCTATTAGACAGCCATCTGCTTATACAGGTATAGTAGGAATGAAACCTACATATGGTAGAGTATCAAGATATGGTGTTATTGCATTTGCTTCTAGTCTTGATCAATTAGGTCCTATGACGAGAAACGTCTATGAAAATGCATTATTGTTAAATGCTATTGTAGGAAAAGATGAATTAGATTTAACAAGTGTAGAAAGAGAAGAAGAAGATTTTACAAGATATATAGGTAAAGATATAAAAGGATTAAAAATAGCTGTACCTAACTATTTTATGAGTGATATAGTAAGTGATGAAATTATATTAAAAATAAAAGAAGTTATAAAACTATTAGAACAAGCAGGTGCTAAAGTTGATTACATTGATGTTCCATATTTAAATAATGCTGTAACTCTTTATCAGATTATAGCCATGGGAGAAGCAAGTTCTAATTTGGCTCGTTTTGATGGTACAAGATTTGGTTATTCATATCCTAACCCTAAGAACTTAGATGAATTATATACTAAGACTCGAGAAGAAGGATTTGGAGCTGAAGTAAAAAGAAGAATAATGGTAGGATCATATCTTTTAAGTGGTGATAATGCTAAAGAATACTATGATAAAGCTCTAGAAATTCGTGATGATATGAAAAAGAGTTTCGATAAAGTATTTGAAAGTTATGATTTAATTATTGGTCCAACTACAACTACAACAGCTTATAAACAAACAGAAGCATTAGATGATCCATTAAAATCATTCATGGATGACGTCCTTGTTATTCCTGTTAATATGGCAGGATTACCAGGACTTAATGTTCCAGTTGGTTTTAGTAAAGATAAACTTCCTATTGGAATGCATATAATAGGGAATAGTTTTGAAGAAGCAAAGATGTATATGCTAGCAAGTTATATTGAAAATAAATTAAACTTAAATTTAAATCCGGAGGGTGAGAACCATGAATGATTATAAAACAACTATTGGTATAGAAGTACATGCTGAATTAAAATCTAATACAAAGATGTTTTCATCTTCTAAAAATGATTTTAAAACAAGACCTAATAGTAATATAAGTGTTATTGACTTAGGATATCCTGGTACATTACCACTTGTTAATAAAGGTGCTGTTGAACTAGCACTAAAAGCCGCACTTCTTCTAAATTGTAAAATAAATAAACGTATGCATTTTGATAGAAAAAATTATTTTTATCCAGATCTTCCAAAAGGATATCAAATAACACAAGCACGTACTCCAATTGGTGTAGATGGATATGTTGAAATTGAAGTTGATGGAGTAACTAAAAAAATAGGTATTCATGATATTCATATTGAAGAAGATACTGCTAAAAGTATTCATAATGAAACAACAAGTTATTTAGATTTTAATCGTGCTGGTGTACCTTTAATTGAAATTGTAACTTATCCTGATATGAATAGTAAAGAAGAAGCAATGGCATATCTTGAACGTCTTCGTGAAATTTTACTTTATGCAGAAGTATCTGATTGTAAAATGGAAGAAGGAAGTATGCGTTGTGATGTAAATGTATCAGTATCAAAAAATGATATTCTTGGTGTTAGAACTGAAACAAAAAATATTGGTTCTATAAGTAGTGTTGGTATGGCTATTAATAGTGAATCTCTTCGTCAAATAAAGGTTTTAGAAGACGGAGGAAGTATTCGTGAAGAAACAAGAAGATATGATGAAGCATCTGATCAAACAATACTTATGCGTGTAAAAGAAACAGGTAATGATTATCGTTATTTCCCTGAACCAGATATTCCATTTATAGAATTAAGTGATGAATATATAAATAAGATTCATGATAATCTTCCTGTAATGCCAAATGTTCTTAGAAAAAAATATAAAGAATTAAATATAAATGATAATAATATAAAGACTATAATCGCTAATAAAGATTTATGTAAATACTTTGAATCATTTGTTAATGACACTAATCCAGTTACTGCTTCAAATCTACTTACTGGAGATATAATGGGATATTTAAATAAAAATAATTTATCAATCAATGACATAAACTTAGATATAAGTAATTTAAAAAAATTAATCAAAGTTATTGATGATAAAAAAATATCTAGTAAACAAGCAAAACAATTAATTCCAGTAATGCTTGAAACAGGAAAAGATGTTGATGTTATCATTAATGAAATGGGTATGGTTCAAATAAGTGATGATAAGGTTCTACAAGAATTAGTAGACAAAGTAATAAGTGCGAATCAAGAATCAGTTAATGATTATAAAGCTGGTAAAGATCGTGCATTAAAATATTTGATGGGTCAAATAATGAAGGAAAGCAAAGGAAAAGCAAATCCTAGTGAAGTAAATAGACTTTTAGTTGACACATTAAGAAGTATATAGTTTGAATGTTGAAAATAATTATAGTATAATTTAACTATGATAGGAGTTGGCAATTTTGAAAAAATTAATGAGTAAAAAGAAGAAAATTTTAATAGTTATAATAGCTATTGTAGTATTAGTTGTTTTAAGATTACTTTATAGTATGGTTGCATCTGATACTGAAAGATTATATGGAAATCGTTTAAATGGTATGTCTAAAGTTGAATTAAGTAAGAGCGAATTAAAAGACTTAGTAAGTTCATTAGAAACAACTGATGGAGTAAAAAAAGCATCATATGATCAAAAGGGAAGAATATATAATTTTATTATTGAAGTAGAAGAAGATGCTGATTTAGATAAGATAACTGATCTTTCATCTAATATTGTTGATAAAATGTCAGATAAACAAAAGGAATATTTTGATATCCAAGTATTTATAACATGTGATGGAGATTCAAATAAAGTAAAAGAAGACTTCCCAATTATTGGTTATCGTCATAAAGGCAGTGACGCTAAGTTTTATTGGTCTAACTATAAAAAATAGAATTAGTAGAGTGGAGTGAAATAGTGAAAAAGATATTATATATACTAGTTTCAGTGCTTCTAATAGGAGGATTAGGATTTGGAGTTTATAATTATATAAAGAATAATAGTAGTGATTCTCTAACCCTAACTGAGAAGCAATGGATAGAAAATAATAAGAATAAATTAGTAGATTTCGCAGTTGTAAGTGAAATACCAATGTATACAAAAGATGGTAATGGTATAGTATTTGATTTCTTAACTAGTCTGCAAAAAAATACTAATTTAGAGTTTAATATCTCATCATATATATATGGAGATAAAGCAGATAGTGAGTATTCTTTCTCAATCAAAGATAAACTATCTAAAAATGATATCTTAGTATATGAAGATAATTATGCAGTTTTAACTAAAAAGAAAGATAGTTATAATTCAATATCTGATATTAAAGATTTAACTATCGGAGTTGTTAAAGAAGATAGAGTAAATGTAGAAAAATATCTAACAGGTGCGAGCAATGTTAACTATGTAGAATATGATGATGCAAAAGCTTTATTAGATGAAATTAATAAAGATAATACTAATTTAGGGGCAATCGTTTTACCTAAAAATATTTATTTAGCAAATATTGTTAAGAATGATAATCTAACAATTGCATATAATATAACTGAATTAAGTAAAAAATATGTTATTACTTTAGGTAAAGATAATGTACTAAATTCAATACTTAGAAAGTATTATAAAAAATGGGAAAAAGAATCATATGAAGCATCTTATAATGATAATTTTTCTAATACATACTTTAATTTAGCAGGTGTATCTGATAAAGAACAAGCTACATTTAAAGGTACTAGATACTCATATGGATTTATTGATAATATCCCATTTGATACTATAATAAATGGTAAATTTGTAGGTATAAACACATCATTTTTAAGAAGCTTCTCAAAAATATCAGGTGTAGAAATAACATTTACTAAATATGATAGTATTGATAAAGTTTTAAATGCATTTAATAACGGAGATATAACTTTCTTCTTTGGAAATAATGCATCAACTAAGTATAAAAATCATGTTTATAAGACTGTATCTACTATTGATGAAAAGATTGTTATAATAAGTAAAAATAGTAACAATATTGTTATTAATAATCTTACATCATTAACTGGAAAGAAAGTACGTGCATTAAAAAGTTCTGCTATAAGTGAGACACTTAAAGAAAATAAAGTAGATGTCGAAGAAGTAGATAATGTTAAAAATTTATTACATACAAAGAATAATGAAATGATCGCACTTGATTTAGAAACATATAATTATTATAAAAATATGTTATCTAACTTTAAAGTAGATTATGAATTTTCACTTGATTCAAATTATAAATTCGTATTAAATAATTCAAACAATAACAAAACATTTAATAAATTCTTTAACTTTTATTTATCATATGCAAATAAAAAACAAACTATTAATGATGCTCATTTTGAAATTGATAACTTATTAAAGAAACCATCATTATTAAAGAGTGTTGTTTATTTATTAAGTGTGGCAGTAGTTTTATTCTTCTCAGTATTTGGAGTTTATAATTTCACTAATAGAGATAAAAAAGCTAAGCCATTATCAAAGAATGAAAAACTTAAATATATTGATAATATGACATCATTAAAGAATAGAAACTATCTTAATGATAATATCGATAAATGGGATGATAGTGAAGTATATCCTCAAAGTATAGTAATAGTTAATCTTAATAATATTAGTTATATTAATGATAACTATGGACATGAAGAGGGAGATAATGTAATTAAACAGGCTGCTAATATCTTAATAACTAATCAAGTAGAGAATTCTGAGATATTACGTACTAATGGTGATGAATTCTTGGTTTATTTAGTAGGATACAATGAAAAGCAAACTATTAGTTATATTAAGAAAATTCAAAAAGAATTTAAAAATCTAGAACATGGATTTGGAGCATGTACTGGTTCAAGTATGATCTTAAATCCAATTAAGACAATTGATGATGCTATTAATGAAGCAATGAGTGAAATAAAAGAAGAAAAATTAAATTTACAATCTAAAATTGAATCAGATAGTAATGATAAGAATTTAAAATAGTTAAATAATAAACAGTTAGAGTTAATTCTAACTGTTTTGACTTTCTATTTTTTATGCTGTAAAATATTATTATTGAATAGAGGTAAACATGAAAAACAGATTAGATAAAATATTTGATAATTTTAAAAGAATAGTTATTAGGATAACTAATATTATGTTGAAGGATGAATTAAAAACATTACCAGGACATTTAGCATTTTTCTTGGTTTTATCAATAATTCCAATTCTTTCAATTATAAGTGTTATTGCATCATTATATGGAGTATCATTAACATCAGTAGTAACCTTTATTAAAGGTTCTATTCCTAATGATATATATGAGTTATTATTACCATTTATATCAGAATTTAAAATAACAGGTAATGTATTATTCTTTATAGTAGTTGCTCTTCTATTAGCTTCTAATGGACCACATGCAATTATACTTGCTTCTAATGCATTATATAAAACAGAAGAAGAAGATTATATTCATCGTAGAGTAAAAGCATTTTGGATTACAATAGTATTAGTTATAGTATTCTTCTTTACATTATTTATAGTTACATCAGGAAGTTTTATATTAAAAACAATATTCTCCTTAGGATTCTTTAAATCAACACAGACTAATGCTGTAATTATATTGTGGTTCTTTAAATATCCATTTGCATATATATTAATATATTTTGCAACTAAACTAATTTATACAATCACTCCTAATGTTAGTATTTCAAGTAAATCAGTAACAAAAGGAGCAATATTTACAACTATTGGATGGTTATTAGTATCATACATATTCTCATACTATATGACTAATATAGCATCATATGATTTATTATATGGTAGTTTAGCAAGTATTATCGCAATGATGATTTGGGCATATTTATTATCTACTATATTAGTTATAGGTATTGCGATTAATGCTGATAATTATCTTATGAATAAAAAATAATAAAAAGTAAATAATATATATGTACATATTTGCCACTATGTACATATACAGACTATATGATGTACTTATACTAGTTAGCCTTGGACTAAATAAGTATCTGTTTTGGCATTGTGATAGTCTATCATAAGAGATCTTTATAAGATCTCTTTTTATTATATTTTTATATAATTGTGTTATAATTATTAAAGGTAGGGTGAAAATATGAAGTATTATAATAAAAGTATAGACGATATCTTAAAGGAATTAAATACAACTTTAAAAGGTTTAACAGATATAGATGCATCAAATAGGTTAAAAGAATATGGAGAAAATAAAATAGTAGAAGCTAAAAAAACAACTAAGTTTAGAAGATTTCTAAATCAATTTAATGATATTATGATTATTGTTTTAATTGTAGTAATGATATTAACTTTTATATATGCATCAATATATTCAAATGATTATACTGATACAATTGTTATATTTATAGTAGTTATAATAAATGCTGTTGTTGGATTCTTACAAGAAGAAAAAGCAGAAGTAACCTTAGAAGGATTAAAAAAGTATGAAGAAGATGATTGTATTGTAAAAAGAAATGGTGAATTAATGGTAGTAGATACTAGAGTATTAGTTCCTGGAGATATAATTGTTTTAAACTCAGGTGATAAAGTACCAGCTGATGCTAGAATAATTTCTTGTACAAACCTAAAAGTAGATGAATCACCACTTACTGGTGAAAGTATTACAGTAAAAAAAGATAGTAAAGTATTAGAAGGAAACTTAATCTCACAAGATCAATTTAATATGATATTTGCTGGAACTAGTATTAGTGAAGGCAAATGTGAAGCTATAATAGTAAAAACGGGAATGAAAACAGAATTAGGTAGTATTGCAGTATCATTAAACACTCCATATCAAGTAAAAACACCACTTCAAATAAAAATTGCAGAATTAAGCAAGAAGATTACTTTATTGGTATTTTTAATAATTACATTAGTTTTTATATATGGAGTAATTAATAATTATAGTTTAATTGAAAGTATTTCATTATGTATTGCCCTTGCAGTAGGGGCAATACCAGAAGGATTACCAGCAGTTATTGCCATATCATTATCAATAGGAGTTAATAATTTAGCTAAAAAGAAAACAGTAGTTAAACAAATGAATGCGATTGAAACATTAGGATCAACTAATATAATATGTTCTGATAAAACAGGAACAATTACTCAAAATAAAATGACAGTAAAAAAAGATGTTGTATATAATCAAGATATGCTTAATTATATTGCCGCACTTTGTAATGAAGGAATTATAAATGATGGAATATATACAGGAGATCCAACTGAAACATGTTTATATGATTATTTAATTAAGAATAATATTGATCCTATCATGTTAAGAAAGAATAATCGTAGGTTATATGAAATACCATTTGATAGTGAAAGAAAAATGTCGTCATCTATAAATATAATAGATGGTAAAAAGTATATTTTAACAAAGGGTAGTGTAGAAAACTTAATTAGAAAGTGTTTATACATAGATGATGGTAAATTAAATAAGCTAGATAATAAAAAGATAGAAGAAATTAAAAGTATTTCAAATAATATGGCTAATAATGCACTTAGAGTATTAGGGTTTGCATATAAAGAAATAACTGATATAGATGAAGATAATATAGTTGAAGATAACTTAGTATTTGTTGGTTTATTAGGAATAATAGATCCACCAAGAGAAGAAGTAAAAGATGCAATTAAAAAATGTATTGATGCCGGTATAAGAACAATTATGATTACTGGTGATTCTATAGAAACTGCAAGTGCGATAGCTAAAGAATTAAATATTATCGAAGATAATAGTCAAAGTATTATTGGAGTTGAACTTGATAAATATACTGATAGTGAGCTTGTTTCATTAGTTTCAAAATATAATGTATATGCTAGAGTAAACCCTAATCATAAACGTAGAATAGTTACAGCCCTTCAATCACAAGGAAAAGTAGTCGCAATGACAGGTGATGGAGTAAATGATGCACCAGCTATTAAAGATGCTCATGTTGGAGTAGGTATGGGTATAACAGGTACAGATGTAACTAAATCAGTTGCTGATATTATAATTCTTGATGATTCATTTGCTACTATTGTAACAGCAGTAGAAGAAGGTAGAAGAATATTTAATAATATTAGAAATAATATAGTTTATTCATTATCAAGTAATTTTGCTGAAATATTTGTAGTAGTAATCGGATTACTTACAGGAAACACTATTTTACTACCAATTCATATTTTATTTATTGATTTAGTAACAGATTCAATTCCTAGTATATGTTTAGCGTTTGAAAAAAGTGAGACTGATATAATGACTAAAAAACCAAGAGGTATAGATGAACCCTTATTTACACCATTCTTAAAATCATGTATTATTTCATCTGCTATTATTGAAACAACATTTGTTTTACTTACATATTTTTTAATAAGTAGAAATCATCCTACTAGTGTAGCAATAACATTATCATTATTTTCAATGGTAATTCAGGAAATAGTATATGCCTGTGTATGTAGAAATCTAAAGAAACCAATATATAAACAAGGAATACTATCAAATAAAGTTATGAATATAGGAATAATACTTATATTCTTAGTAGAATTATTGTTCTTCTTAACACCATTAGGTCATTTTATTCATTTAGAAAGTATCTCAGTAATATTACTTATCAAAGTACTAGTATTTAATATGATCGCATTTATAATATATGAATTAATAAAACCAGTACTTACAAATTTATTTAAAGATTAGGAGGATATATGAAATTAATATCTTGGAATGTCGCAGGATTTAGAGCTTGTTTAAATAAAGGTTTTGAAGACTTTTTCTATAATGTAGATGCTGATATATATTGTCTTCAAGAAGTAAAAGCTTTAAAAGAACAAATAGATTTTGATCCTAAAGATTATTATTGTTATCTTAATCCAGCTGATAAAAAAGGTTATTCAGGTGTTCTAATTTATACATTATATAAACCTATAAGTGTAACTTATGGAATAGGTATAGATGAACATGATCATGAAGGAAGGGTTATAACTTTAGAATTTAATAACTTCTATCTAGTTAATCAATATGTACCTAATGTAAAAAGAGATTTATCTAGATTAGAATATCGTATGA
>CAMNHZ010000024.1 GCA_946540075.1 uncultured Bacillota bacterium | reverse complement strand
AATTAATTGTTTTAATGAATTTAAAACATATTTCTTATCATCTTTGTATGTTAATCCAAACCATTTAGAATTAGTAGATATTACATTAACATTATTATGTTTTTCATTATTGATTTTAGATAGAACATCAGGTATTAAATATTCACTATCTAAACTATTACCTTCTTTTTCTAAAAAACTAATAAAATCAGCTGCTAAATAATTAAATATAGATGGATTAAAAATAATCATATTCATTGATACTAAAGTATCATCTGCCAGTACTATTGAAGTATTTCTATCTAATGGTCTAGCATTAATTTTTCCGTCTATCATTTCAATTGAACTCTCTACTAGAGAAATTAATTTCCCATCTTTTTCATTACAAATAGCGCGTTTGACAGGCCCGTTTTCTGATAATGTGTTTTTTGCACGATATCCAACAAGACAATAACTGTCTTCATTATTTTTATCGATGTAATCAGAAATAGCTTTATATGCATCTTGTCCATAAAAATCATCTGCATTAATAATCACGAAAGGTTCACTAATTACATCTTTAGCACATAGGATTGCGTGTCCAGTACCCCAAGGCTTTACACGATTAATTGGTGCTTGAAAACCTTGTGGTAAGTTATCAATATCTTGAAAAACATAGTTAACAGATATCTTAGACTCTATTCTATTCCCTATAGTTTCTTTAAATATTTTTTCATTTTCTTTTTTTATTACAAATACCACTTTGTTAAAACCAGCTTTTTTTGCATCATAAACTGCATAATCAATCAAAAACTCTCCATTAGGTCCAACAGGTTCAAATTGTTTTAAACCACCAAATCTACTTCCCATTCCAGCTGCCATAATTAACAATGTTTTATTTTTCATAAAATATCTCCCAAATTAAACATTAAATCTAAATAAGCAAATATCTCCATCTTGCATTTCATAATCTTTTCCTTCAAGTCGAAGTTTTCCTGCTTCTTTTACTTTTAGTTCATTACCATATTTTTTTAAGTCTTCAAAACTTATTACTTCTGCTTTAATGAAACCACGTTCAAAATCAGTATGAATTATACCAGCACATTGTGGTGCCTTCATACCTCTTTTAAATGTCCATGCTCTAACTTCATCTTTACCACTTGTAAAATATGTTGCTAGTCCTAGAAGATTGTATGTAGCTTTAACTAATTTATCAAGACCACTTTCTTCAATACCAAGATCTTGTAAAAATAAAGCTTTATCCTCACTTGATAATTCACTTAACTCTTCTTCTATTTTTGCACATACAACTATTACTTCTGATCCTTCTTTTAGGGCATACTCTTTTACTTGTTTAACATACTTATTATCAGAATCATTTATTTCATCTTCACTAATGTTAGCCATATAAATTATAGGCTTTAATGTTAATAAATTATAATGTTTTATAATACTATATTCTTCTTCAGTTAAATCTAGACTACGTAGAGGTTTGTTTTCCAATAATGTTTTTCTAAGTTTGTTTAGTATAGCTACTTCGCTTGCAACTTCTTTATCTTTACTCATACTTGCTTTTTTTCCTATTTTAGATAATCTATTTTCGATGATTTCTAAATCAGATAATATAAGTTCTATTCCTATTATATCAATATCCCTTATTGGGTCTATTTGACCTTCAACATGAGTTATATTTCCATCTTCAAAGCATCTTACTACTTCTACTATTGCATCAACTTCACGTATATGAGATAAAAACTTATTACCTAAACCTTCACCATTAGCAGCTCCTTTTACAAGACCTGCTATATCAGTAAATTCAAATGCTGTTGGTACTAAAGATTTTGGCTCATACAATTTATTTAAAAAGTCTAATCTATCATCTGGTACAACTACAACACCAACATTTGGTTCTATTGTAGCAAATGGATAATTAGCTGCCAATATTTTTTGATTTGTTATCGCATTAAATAATGTTGATTTACCTACATTTGGTAATCCTACTATTCCAGCTGTTAAACTCATAATATCACTCCAATCAAATATATTATACCATAATCCCTTATTATGAAAGAAAAAAATTGGCCTAAGCCAATTATAATGTTGAATTAATTCCGTAACCAAGAGGTAATCCTACTATATACCAACCAGTTATAATTAACAACCATAGTATTATGAATAAAACAATTGTAGAATTCATCTTTTTTAGTAATCCAGTAAGACCAAATTTTTCATTTTCTTGATTATATTTTTCAGCAAATACTAACATAACTATAAATCCACCAAAAACAGGTGATATTAATTTTGAAATACCGTCAGTAACTCTGAACAAAAACTGTGTAAATTCTGGAGTTATATTAGATCTCATAAATAGAGGTACCATTACTGGAGAAAGTAATTTCCATTTCATCATTGTATTAGGAATTAATATACCTACTATTAAAATTACAATAAATACTGTAAGAATAAGTAATATACCAGAAAATTGTAATGAACTTACAAAATCAGTTAATCTACCAGCAACTACACTATCAATTCTTGTGTAATTTATAATTTCTAATAATTGTGCGGTTATAAAGAATAGAACAAACATTTTTCCTAAATCTTTATATTGGTGATTGAAAGAATTTGATAAATCTTCAGAACTTTTAAAATTTCCTGATACAAATCCATAAATAGATCCACAAATAACCATAATTAAAGATATTATAAATACTAACCCATTACTAAATGGTGATGAATTTGACCACAATTTTTCTACATATGTATCACCAGAATATGATAGTAATATTCCTGATCCAGGCAATCCAGGAATTATTGTATATGTAACTATTAAAATCATTAAAATAAATACTATTCTAGTAAGCATTAACGCTTTTTTAGAATATATTTTAGATTCTACAGTTTCTTCTATCTTAAAGCGTCTTTTGAATTTTGGAACTAAGAATTTTTCTATTATAAATGTACCTATAAAACTTATTAATAACCCACTTATAATCATTATGTATATGTTTGATAATAATTTAAATGTATAGTTTTTATCAACATCTAATTGAGCAGCAGTTTGTGTTAATAAACCTAATGATATATCATCATAATTATAAGCAAAATTGACTCCATATCCTGCTGATAAACCAATAAATGCTGTAAGTACACCTACCATTGGATTACGATTTAAATACTTATACATAATTGCTGTAAAAGGAATCATTACTACATAACTTACTTCACCTAATAGTCCTGCAAAAACACTTAGAATTAGGACAAAGAATGTTATGATAGGAAACTTTACTTTTTTAAATTTGCTAAACATTGCTTCAAATAATCCACTATTTTCACAAACTCCAAAACCAAATAAAATTACTATTAAGTTTATGAACATCATAAATGATGAATAACTTAACATTATTTTTGAAAAAAATGATTTGATTCCATTTGGCGAAAAAATGTTTCTAACTGTTATTAAAGATGATTCCAATGTATTATTACTTATATATGTTACTGAACCATTTATTCCCACTAACGAAAATACTACACTTATCAAAGCAATAAAAACTATCAACAATAGCATAACTATAATTGGATCAAGCGTTTTTTTTGCTTTTTTTCGAATACGTCTCATTGTTACCTCCTTATTCAGAAATAATCTTTTTTAATTTTTTGTTAAATTCAATACGTGGCATCATAATAGTTCTACCACAATTACAACACTTTATTTTTATATCTGCACCCAAACGAATTACTTCCCATTCGTTAGTTCCACATGGATGAGGTTTTTTCATAATTACAATAGATCCTAATTTGTAATTATCTTTCATTATGAATCACCACCTGTGTATAAGGAATAGTTATATTATTCTTTTCTAATTCAAGTATAATCTCACGTCTAATCTTTCGTTGTACTTCATAATGTTTCATAGCTTTTGTTAATGCAGCTAATCTAAACACTACACCATTTGATCCTATTTCCTCTACACCTAATAAATTAACATTATCTTTTGTTAAAGTTAATTCCTTATTTAATCTATCACATAAATTTTGTAATACATTTTCTACTTTTTGAATATCATCTTCATATGATACTTCAACATCAACTATTGCCATTGATGCAGTAAGACTATGGTTTATTACCGTTGATATTAATCTATTAGATACAATCTTAATTTCACCAGTATAAGCTTTAATTTTAGTGGTTTTTAATCCTAGTGCAACTACTTCACCTTTAAAAGAATCAACAGTTATAGTATCACCAACACGATATTGATCTTCAATTATTATAAATAATCCTGACATAATATCTTTTAATGTGTCCTGAACAGCAAACCCTAATACTGCTCCTGCTAATCCAAATGATGCTATTATTGTTTTTGTATCTAATCCAAATTCACCCAAAATCATTAAAGCACAAACTACAATAACAAAATATTTCCATAAGTTAAGTGTAATACTTTTAATGGTTTTACGTTTTCTTTCATCCATCTTTCCTATACGAATATGGAAAACCCTTCTTATTAACTTATCACCAATAAGATATACTATTAATCCTCCTAAAGAAATTATAAGAGGAGCAAGTACATCTCTTTTTAACAAATATTCATATTTAATAACCATAATCAATCTATCCTTTAATTTTTAATATTTCTAAAATTCTATTCAAATCAGCTACATTTGTAAATTTTATTTCTATTTTTTTATCTTTAATTTTGACTTTTGTATCCAATTTTTCAGCCATTATATCTTCAACATATCTATAGTTTGAATCTGTAGTATAAGAATGTCTTTTTATTTTATTTTTCTTCTCTACATCTTCTTCTTTTACCATTTGTTCAATATCACGAACAGGTAATTTGTTTTTAGCTATTTCATTAGCCATTGTTACAATTTGCTCGTCAGATTCTAATTTACTAAGAGCTCTTGCATGCCCCATTGTAAGTACTCCATTATTTACCATTGCTTGTATTTCTGATGGTAATCTTAATAAACCTAATAAATTAGTTATATGACTACGGCTTTTTCCTACCTTTTTAGATAATTGTTCTTGTGTTAAATTTAATTTTTCTAACATAGATTTATATGCCTGAGCTTCTTCAATAGCACTTAAATTTTCACGTTGTAAATTTTCTAACAATGCAATTTCCATCATTTGTTCATCTGTAAAAGTTCGAATTATTGCTGGTATCTTCTTTATACCTGCCATTTTAGATGCACGATAACGTCGTTCTCCAGCAATTATTTCATAACCATGAATACTCTTTTTTACTATAATTGGTTGAAATACACCGTGTTCTTTTATTGAATCTGAAAGTTCTTTTAATGATTCTTCATTAAATACTTTTCTTGGTTGGTAAGGATTTGGTCGTAATTCATCTAATGAGATTTCTAATATTTCTTCATTTGTCGCATCATCATATATTTGTTTTTCAATTGTTTCAATATTTAAATTATCTGAATTAAATAATTGTTCTAGGCCACGACCTAATGCTCGTTTCTTATTCTCCATTACGTTCAATCACTTCCTTAGCTAAATTCAAATAAGCTTCTGTTCCACGACTTTGT
Organism: uncultured Bacillota bacterium; assembly: GCA_946540075.1. Taxonomy (GTDB): domain Bacteria; phylum Bacillota_I; class Bacilli_A; order RF39; family UBA660; genus CAMNHZ01. The sequence continues at coordinate 5,751 of CAMNHZ010000024.1, read as the reverse complement.
GGATCATATGCAAGTATTGGTTTTCCATGACTTGGTGCTTCTGAAAGTCTTACAAGTCGAGGAATTATAGTATCATATACACGTTCTTTAAAATAACTTTTTACATCTTCTACTACTTCTAAACCTAAATTTGTTCTAGAATCTAACATTGTTAATAATACTCCCTCAATAGTAAGATCTGGATTCAATTTCTTTTGAGCTAGCATTATAGTGTTTAAAAGTTGCATAATTCCTTCTAGTGCGAAAAATTCACATTGAACTGGAATAATAACAGAATCTGATGCAGTAAGAGCATTTGTTGTCAATATACCAAGTGATGGTGGACAATCAATTATAATATAATCATAATCATCTTTTACTGTATCTAAATATTTTTTTAATTGATTTCCTTTTATAAATCCTGGTTCCAATTTACTTTTTTCCATAAGTTCAATATCTGCACCAGCTAGATTAATTGTTGCTGGAATAATTGATAAATTTTTAAATTTTGTTTTAATTGTAACTTCTGAAATTGTAGCTTCATCAATAAGCATATCATAAACACTTTTTTCAAAATCTGCTTTATTTATTCCTAAACCTGTACTAGCATTTCCTTGAGGGTCTAAATCTATTAATAAAACTTTTTGTCTAAGTACTCCTAAAGATGCTGCGAGATTTATACTGGAAGTTGTTTTTCCTACTCCACCTTTTTGATTTACTAATGATATAATCTTACCCATAATCTCACCATTTCTTTCCTACGTCTATAAAATATTTTATCACAATTCTATACATAAATCTATGACTTTTAAAAAATTAGAGGGCTATATTAGTCCTCTAATTCTTTTATTAATTCGTCTTTTGTCATTTTTGAATAATTTTTAATTTGTTTTTGTCTAGCTAAATCACGCAATTCTTCAACATTCATATTTTCATATTTCATATCTTGAAGTTCATCTTCTGTTGGTAATTTTTTGTTTTTATACAAATAATCAATTTCTTCCTTAGTTAAAGTTTCACGTTCTAGCAAGCTATTAGCTATTAATTCTAATAAATCCATATTTTTAGAAATAATCTTTTTAGCTTTTTCATAACATTCATTTATTATCTTACGTTGTTCCTGATCAATTTCAAATGCTACTTGGCTAGAGAAATTACGGCTCTTGTTATAATCGCGTCCTAAGAATACACTTGATTCTTGGTGTTCTAATTGTATTGGTCCTAAATCACTCATACCGTATTCTGTAACCATGGAACGAGCTATTTTAGTTGCTTTTTCAAAATCGTTATGTGCTCCTGTTGTTATCTCTTTAAATACTATTTCTTCAGCTACTCTACCACCAAGTAAACCACTAATTGTATCTAATAATTCTCCCTTAGTAGATAAATATGTTTCTTCTTTTGGTAACATCAAGTTATAACCACCAGCATTACCTCTTGGAACAATAGTGATTTTTTGAACTTCATTTGCTCCTTCTAAACATAAACCAATTACAGCATGACCTGCTTCATGGTATGCAACAGTTTTTTTCTCTTTTTCAGTATATTTATGAGACTTTTTAGCTGGTCCCATTAAAACTCTATCATGTGCTTCATCAATATCAATCATAGTAATTGCTTTTTTATTTTTACGTACTGCTAACAGTGCTGCTTCATTTAATAAATTTTCTAAATCAGCACCACTAAATCCAACTGTACGTTTAGCTATACTAGATAATTTGATATTCTTAGCAAATGTTTTATTCTTAGCATGTACTTTTAAGATTTCTTCTCTACCTTTGATATCTGGTAAATTAACTGTTACTTGTCTATCAAATCTTCCTGGACGAAGAAGAGCTGGATCTAATACGTCTGGTCTATTTGTAGCAGCAATGATAATAATACCTTCATTTGCTCCAAAACCATCCATCTCAGTTAATAATTGATTAAGTGTTTGTTCACGTTCATCATGTCCTCCACCTAATCCAGTTCCTCTTTGACGACCTACTGCATCTATTTCATCGATAAAAATTAAACATGGTGCATTATGTTTTGCTTGTCTGAACATATCACGTACACGACTTGCTCCTACACCAACAAATAATTCAACAAAGTCTGAACCACTTATAAAATAAAATGGAACGTTAGCTTCTCCTGCTACAGCTCTGGCAAGTAATGTTTTACCAGTACCTGGAGGACCTACTAATAATACACCCTTTGGAATTCTTGCACCTAATTGTTGGAATTTTTTAGGTTCTTTCAAGAAATCAATTAATTCTTGTACTTCTTCTTTTTCTTCATCAAGTCCTGCAACATCATCAAAAGTCACTTTGTTTTTATCAGAATTAAGTCTTGCTCGACTCTTTCCAAAGTCCATTGATTTATTATTTGTACCAACCTGTCTAGTTATTACAAATACTACTAATCCTCCGATTATTACAATTGGTAGGACATTAACTAATATAAGTAAAAGCATATTTGATGATGGATCAGATTTTGTATCCATTTTAAAACTATAAGTACTTTGATAATCTAAAAGTGTACTTACCACATCATCAGAAAGAGGTACTCTAACTACAAATTTTTCACCTTGTTGATACCCTTTAGCAGTACCACTAATAACATATATTCCTGCCGAACTATTAGGTTCTATTGATATTTTTTTTACTTTCTTTGTTTCTACTAATGTTGTAAATTCATCATATGTTAATTGATTAACTTTATGATTTAAGTTATCAAACATAAAAATTATACCTATCATAAATAGAGACAAAAATATATACGGAACTATACTCCTTTTCATTTGTTTATTTGCCATAATATTCCTCCTTAATAATATTTAAGTATTATATCATACTTTTCGTCTTTTGTTTTACATAATTTAGATTTTTTTAATCCTGGTAACCAAACGATATTTTCATTTGAATCTACTACTATAGGCCACAAATCACGTTCTGCCATTGGTATCTTATCATCTATAAAAATATCATTTATTTTTTTTCGTCCAAGCATTCCTTTTACACTCATCTTATCACCATCATGTCGTGTCCTTATATGAAGTGGGAAGGCAACATCTTTTTTGCTAAGTCTACAAATATTATTACTATCAGATGTTGTTTTTTCAATCACTTCTATATTCTTACCATTTGGAAGATTAGCATAATTAATTAACTCTATTTCATAATCATTTATACTTGTTTTTTCACGAACGAAAGTAAGTGTATTATATGCTTTAACTGCTTGAATATTATTAGGTAAATGTATTCTTAAATTAGCTTTTTTAGATGTTAATAAATTATATATAAGCTCTGCATGATGATCAGTTATTAACATAAGATCATCTTGATATATTTGTTCTAATATATAATATATTATTTTCATTCCAATTACATATTCTTGTTCCTTAAACTTATCGATATTTATAATGTTTTGAGGACAAATATAATTTATAACTTTTTCTACCTGTCTATCTATATAATCATTATACATAAGTAATGTTTTACTAAATTTATAAAATTTTTGATGAACATTCTTATCTTCATTCTTTAATGCTGGTAAAATATACTTTCTAAAACGATTTCTTGTATAAACATCTTTTTCATTTGATTTGTCAAGAACATAAGATATTTTATGTTTCTTGTCATAAGCAACAATATCACCTTTAGTAACATTTATTAAAGGTCTAATTATAAAATAATCACCCATGTCTATTGTTCTAGAAAAACCACTATATCCTCTCAAAGTAGAACCTCTTACAATTCTCATCAATATTGTTTCAACTAAATCATCACCATGATGAGCAGTAAATAAAAACTTAGCATTATACTTCTTAATAATTTTATTAAAATAATTGTATCTTTTACTTCGTGCTTCGTTATGGAAATTATCGTCACCCCAATTATCAATCTTAATATATTCAAATATTACATTATTATTAGCACAAAATTTTTCAACAAATTCTTTTTCACTATCACTTTCTTTTCTTACATTGTGATTAACGTGAGCACAAATGACATTTATATCCATAGCTTTTTTTAAACGACATGCCAAATGTAAAAGTGCCATCGAATCAGGTCCCCCAGAGACACCAACAACAACACTATCTCCATATTTTAATCCTATCTCATTTAGTAAATAATTATAAGCTTCTTTCATATTATTCCCCTCTACCAAATTATTTCTTTTTTACCCATTTCTTTCAAATAATTATTAGTCTTTGAAAATGGTTTGCTTCCAAAAAAGCCACGATTAGCTGATAAACCTGACGGATGAACTGACTCAATTATCTTATGTCTAGAATTAGTTATTAAACTTTTTTTACTGCGTGCATAATTACCCCATAATATAAAAATTACTGGATCTTGACGTTCATTTAAACATTTTATTATATTATCAGTAAAATACTCCCAACCAATATTCTTATGTGATAATGGTTTACCTTCTTCTACTGTTAATATTGAATTTAACAAAAGAACTCCTTGCTTCGCCCAATCACTCAAATTATTATTTGTTCTAATAATTCCTAAATCATTGTTTAACTCTTTAAAAATATTATTTAATGACGAAGGCCTCTTTTCAACTAAAACTGAAAACGATAAACCATGAGCTTGATGATATTCATGATATGGATCCTGACCAAGAATAACAACCTTTACGTCATCATAATCAGTATACCTTAATGCATTAAATATGTTTTTATACTCTGGATATATAGTTTTATTTGCATATTCATTTTTTACAAAAAAAGCTAATTTTTTAAAATAATCTTTTTTTAGTTCGTCACTTAAAATTACATCCCATTTTTTGTTTATCATAAACATACCTCACTTTATATTGTAACATATTTTTTGTGTTTTTTTAGAAAAGTATATAAAAAAGCACAATTTAATTATGCTTATTTGATAATTCATTAGAAATGTCCACAAAAACTTCTAAAGGTAAAGCCTCAGCTCTAACTGACAAGTCAACATTATGTTTTTCTAAAACTGATTTGATTACTTCTAAATCATATCCTTTTAAATTGTTTCTAATTGTTTTTCTTTTTTGTTTAAAACTATCTTTTACTATTTTAAAGAATAATTTTTCATCAATTAATTTATATCTAGAACTTTTTAAATTAAACTCTACAACAATACTATCAACATTTGGCTTTGGAATAAAGACATTCCTACTAACATCGATTATTTTTTTTATATCATAATAATAATTTAAAAACACACTCAAAGAATTATATTCCTTAGTTTTAGGCAACGCTTTGAATCTATTACCAACTTCTTTTTGTACCATAACAACTATTTTATTTGGTAGAATATTATCTTCTATGAGTTTTATAATAATCGGTGTTGTGACATAGTAAGGTAAATTAGCAACAACATATAATTTTTTATATTCATATTTCTCTAAAACAGATTTTATATCAGCACTTAAAAAGTCGTTAAATATAATATCTATATTATCAAAAGAAGATAAATTTGATTCTAATGTGTCTTTTAATCTTTCATCTATTTCAAAGCAAACTAATTGCTTTGAAACTTGAGCAAGCTTATATGTAAGTGAACCTGCCCCAGGACCAATTTCTAATACTAAAGTATCATCATCTATATCTGCTTTTGTAACTATACTGTTAATTACATTCTCATCGATTATAAAATTTTGCCCAAAACTTTTTTTAAAACTAAAATTATTTTTTTCTAATAAATTTTGCATTTTTGTAGGAGAATATTCCATTCTTTCCACCTCTTGTAAATATTATAACTAAAAATATATATTTAAACAAGAAAAAAAGAAGCATTA
>CAMNHZ010000023.1 GCA_946540075.1 uncultured Bacillota bacterium | reverse complement strand
TGTGGTACTTCATGATAGAAATTTTCTTCAATACATTTTGTTATAGTTGGTTCTATAATTGGTTTTTGTTTACAACACATATTAGGCATCATATTTTGATTTTGACAACAACCTCTATTATTAAATAACATATTTATCCCCCTTATCTATTTTATAATATGTCCAATAATTTATTTTGAATAAGTTATTTATCACTAAAACAAAATAAAATACCTAAAAAGGCATTTTAAAATTTCCATTACGCATTTGTTTCATCATCTTTTTCATCTGCTCAAATTGTTTTATTAAACGATTTACTTCTTCTACACTACGAGCAGATCCAGCCGCAATTCTTCGTTTACGACTTGCTTTAAGAACTTCTGGATGGCGTCTTTCATATGGTGTCATTGATAAAATAATTGCTTCAATATGAGCCATATCCTTAGGATCAACTTTTATATTATTAAGGCCCATCTTCTTAGCTCCTGGAATCATTTTAATTAAGTTTTCTAAAGGCCCTAATTTCTTTATTTGTTTCATATATCCTAAGAAATCTTCAAAATCAAATTTCCCAGCTTGTAATTTTTTAGCTGATTCCATAGCTTCTTTTTCATCAATCACTTCCTCAGCACGTTCAATCATTGACATTAAATCTCCCATACCAAGAATACGACTTGCCATACGTTCAGGATGGAAAACTTCAAGTCCATTCATTTTTTCGCTAGTACCAATAAACTTAATTGGTATATTAGTTAAATGTCTAATAGATAAAGCAGCTCCACCTCTAGTATCACCATCCATCTTAGTAAGAATGGCTCCAGTAAGTGGTAATTTACTATTAAACCCTTCAATAACATTTACTGCATCTTGACCTACCATACTATCAACTACTAATAATATTTCATCAACATTTATAGCAGCATTAATATTCTTTAATTCATCCATCAACTGTTCATCTATATGAAGACGACCAGCTGTATCAATTAAAACATAATCATATTTATTCTCTTTAGCATAGTTAATAGCATTCTTAGATATTTCTACTGGATTATTATTTCCTTCATCATAAACTTCAATATTAAGTTCCTTACCTAATTGCTTTAATTGATCAATTGCAGCAGGTCTATAAACATCACAAGCTACAAGCAATGGTTTCTTATGATATTTTTTTCTAAGTAAATTAGCCAACTTAGCAATTGTTGTTGTCTTACCACTACCTTGTAATCCAACCATCATAAGAGTAGCAGGATTTCCTATTACATTAAGATCTTTAGTATCCCCACCAAGAAGTTCAACTAACTCATCCTTAACAATTTTAACAAATTGTTCTCCTGGTTTTAAACTTTTTACTACCTCTTCACCTAACGCTTTTTCTTTTACATTGTTTATAAATTCCTTTACAACTTTATAGTTAACATCTGCTTCAAGTAAAGCTAATCTAATTTCTCTAGTTACTTCATTAATATTATCTTCAGTTATCTTTCCATAACCCTTAATTTTATCCATCGCACTTTGTAAACGATCTCCTAAGTTTTCAAACATAATATCACCTTTTTCAATTATATAATAAATAGTAAAAAAAAGAAAGACAAATTAGTCCTCTTCTTCATCATCTAACTCTTCACCAATAATGTTCAATTCTGCTAATTCATCTTCATCATCAAGTAAATCATCTTCACCTAAATCAGCATCGATATCGTCATTTTCCATTATATCTGGTTCTACATCATCTTCGTCTAATGTTTCATCAATTAATTTTTCATCATTTTCTTCTTCGTCATCTTCATCGTCACCATCAATTCCAAGTTCGATTATATGATGATCTCTAACATCCCAGCAACCATTATCTAACATAACAAATCTCTTATCAAGTGTTAGTGATGTATAATAATCACCTATTTTAGAAGTATACTCATCATCACTATAATTAAGTAATCCACATATTTCTTTGAATATATCTGGTGTAAGCATAGGTTTTTTATTTTCTTTTAATATCTCATAAGTTAAATCTGTATGAGACATAAGTTCTATTTCTTCTTTAGGTATTTTATTTAATTTCATAAGACCTCCAAGTTATTAACACAAATAATACTCGTGAATAATTTTATCACATTAATAATATATGTCAATATATATTATAAACTTTTTATAAATATTATTAAATTACATTTTTTCTTCAGGAACTACACCTATTAAATTCAATGCATTTTTTATAGTAATAGCAGTAGCACTAATTAAATTAATCTTTTCCATTGTCTCTATTTCATTATCTGTAAGTACTTTTTCATGAGCATAGAAAGTATGGAATAATGAAGCTAATTCATATACATAATTAACTATAATATGTGGTGCATACTTCTTAGCACTATTTAAAACTACATCCTTAAATTCATATATCTTAGTAGCAAGATTAATAGCATAATCACTATTTAAACAATTATACTCATCTACACCCTTAATTTCTTTATTATATTCTTTTAATATTGAACAAATTCTTGCATACGCATAACAAACATAATAAACAGGGTTATCATTAGATTGTTTTGTAGCTAATTCCATATCAAAATCAAGTGGTGATTCTAACGAACGAGCTGAGAAGAAATATCTAGTAGCATTAAGTCCAACTTCATTAACTAAATCATTAATAGTTACAGCATTACCAGTTCTTTTACTCATTTTAATTTCTTCTTTTCCTTTTACAAGTCTTACCATTTGTAAAATTTGAACTGATAACTTATCAGGATCTTCACCCATTAATTTAATGGCTGCTTTAAGTCTTGGTATATAACCATGATGATCAGCACCAAATACATTAATTAATTTGTCATATCCTCTACTATACTTATACATATGATATGCAATATCAGGTAAAAAATATGTATTAGATCCATCTTTCTTTACTAAAACTCGATCTTTTTCATCACCATATAATGTTGTTTTTAACCAAGTTGCTCCATCCTCATTATAAGTATTACCACTTTCTTTTAATTTATTTAAAGCATCTTCTACTTTACCATTATCATATAACCATTTTTCACTAGTCCATACATCAAATGATACTCTAAAATTATCTAAATCTTTTTTTATACCATCTAGTAAATAATCTAATCCACTTTGTCTAAATATTTCTTTATCAGTAATATTATCCCCATACTTATCTTTTAATACTTTAGCAAGTTCAATAATCTCTTTACCATGATATCCATCTTCAGGAATAGTATCAACACGACCACATACTCCATTATATCTTCCCTCAATTGATAAAGCTAAATTATTAATTTGATTTCCTGCATCATTTATATAATATTCACGAGTTACATCAAACCCAGCAAAAGATAATATTCTTGATAATGAATCACCATATGCTGCTCCTCTTGCATGTCCTAAATGAAGAGTACCTGTTGGATTGGCACTAACAAATTCAATATTTATTTTTTGATTATTACCAACAGTTAATTTTCCATAATTATCCTTCTTACTAATTACATCATTAATATTATTATAAATATAATTCTTCTTTAAATAAAAATTAATAAACCCAGGACCCGCAATTTCAATATGGTCAATATTTTCATTTTTTAAACTATCAACTAAGTCATTTGCAATATCTCTAGGATTTTTCTTTAATACTCTAGATAGTTGCATAGCTATATTAGTAGAATAATCACCATTACTATTATCTTTAGGTACTTCTATCACAATATTGTTAATATCAAAATCAATATTTTTTTCTTCTAATATACCCTTAATTAAATCCTTTAATAAGTCTTTCACTTTATCACCTCATATTTTATTTTAAAACTAAACTTGTCATCTTCTAAATTATAATCAATACAAACACCATTATTGGTTACTTGTATACTTGTAGTATCTAACTTTAAATATAACATATTATCAACATCTTTTAAATAGTAATCACACATATTATTAAAAAAATCAAGTTTAAGTATATAATCATTACTTTCACGAGTCAATAATATTTTATTATCATTCATATATAGTGTGACTAAGATATCATTCTTGTCTTTATAAACTAATTTATTATTATTTAATATACCGACACAACTATATGATACTTTTTCTGATTTATTTTTTATACTTGTTTTAATATTTACTTTTGACACTAAGTTACACCACACTTTCCTGTAACTGCTTGTAATTATAACATAAGATTTATTAAAATGCACTTATATTTTTAAGATTTCTTGTAATACTAATAATACTAGAGGTGAAATTATGAAAAAAATTGTAAAAATCACCGTTTTTCTTATATTTCTTATTATTGCAGGATATATTGGAATATATGTAATTGCTCGCTTAACACCTAAGCTTTCGATTAATTCTGCCAACAGTTTTTTCTTATATGATAAAAACAATAAAATATATAATGGTAATAATGAAGAATGGATTAAACTAAATAAAATATCAGATAATCTTATTAATGCAACTATTGCGATTGAAGATAAAAACTTTTATCATCATCAAGGATTTGACTATCCAAGAATTTTAAAAGCTATGTACAACAATATAACTAACCGAAAAATTGTTGAAGGAGCTTCTACTATCTCTCAACAATATGCTAAAAACTTATTTTTGAATTTTGATAAAAATTTTGCCCGTAAATTACAAGAAGCATGGCTTACTATGAGACTGGAAGTTCACTATAGTAAAAAACAAATTCTAGAAGGATACTTAAATACTATTAATTATGGAGGTATATTTGGAATCGAAAATGCCAGTAAATATTATTTTGATAAAAGTTCTAAGGATCTAACTTTAGCTGAAGCTGCTATTCTAGCTGGTATACCTAAAGATCCAACGAATTATTCTCCTATTTCTAACTATGATAATGCTAAAAAAAGACAAGAATTAATCTTATATCAAATGTATAAAAATAAAATGATATCTAAAAAAGATATGAATAAAGCTATCAAAGAAAAATTAACTTTAACTGGTGATAAAAAAAGAAACAATCTTAAAACATTAATGTATTACCAAGATGCCGTTATCAACGAATTAAAGAATATTAAATCAGTTCCTAATTCTTTCTTAGAAACTGGTGGTCTTAAAATATATACTAATTTAGATCCTAAAGCTCAAAAAACACTGGAAGATAGTATTGATAAGAATTTGAATGATAATCAAAAATTAGAAATTGCAGGTATTATGGTTAAACCTAAAACAGGAAAAATCATTGCTTTAACAGGAGGAAGAGACTATTCTAAAAGTCAATATAATAGAGCTATAAATGCTAAAAGACAAGTAGGATCTACTATTAAGCCATTCCTTTATTATAGTGCCTTAGAAAATGGTTTTACTCCATCTACAACCTTCACCAGTGAAAAAACAACCTTTACATTTTCAGAAAACAAAACATATAGCCCAACAAATTATGGAGAAAGCTATGCTAATAAAGAAATATCCCTAGCAGCTGCAATTACCTATTCAGATAATATTTATGCTGTAAAAACTCACCTATTTCTAGGAGAAGATAATTTAATCGATATAGTTAAAAGAGTTGGCATCAGCACTAAATTAGATAATTTGCCATCAATGGCTCTAGGTACTAAAGAAATAAACTTAATGGATATGATAAAAGGATATAATACTCTAGCTAATGAAGGTTTTAAAACAAAACCATATTTAATAACTAAAGTAACTGACGCTAACGGAAATACTCTATATAGACATAAAATACGAGAAGAAAGTGTCCTTAATAAAAGTATAGTTTATGTTCTAAATTCAATGTTAAGAAAATCATATTCAACTGAATTTATTGATTATGCATATCCTACATGTATTAATTTAGCTAATAAACTAACTAAGGATTATGCTATTAAAACAGGAACAACTAATAATGATCACTTGATCTTTGGATACAATAAAGAAGTATTACTTGGTATGTGGGCTGGATATGATGATAATCGTGAAAGTGATTTAACTGATGGAACTAAAATGAAATTAGCTTGGGCAGATACAGTTGAAGAATACTTAAAAGATAAAGATAATTCCTGGTATAAAATGCCAAATAATGTAGTTGGTGTGTTAGTAAATCCTATAACCGGTAAATTATCTAATAATTCTGATAGTAAAAAAACTATGTTATATTATATAAAAGGTACTGAACCAATTAATAATATAGATAATTCTAAAGACAAAAATACTGTCAACTAGTGACAGTATTTTTTCTAATTATTCTTTTCTACATCAATATATACTGTATGACCATTTAAATCATACTCTTTTTCTAAATTATATTTTTCTTTTATTTCAACCGCTAAGGTTTCTTTCTTAATATAATCTTCGTAATCTTTAATACATTCATCAACTGCATCATCACCACTATAATATAGTGTTATTCTATCTGCAACATCAAAATCTTTATTCTTACGGATTTGTTGTACTTTAGATACCATTTCACGAGCTAATCCTTCAGATAATAATTCATCAGTTAATGTAGTATCTAGAATAATAAAGTTATTATTTTCCATTCCAACATTGAATCCTTCTTTAGAAGATATTCTAATATCTACCATATCTGTAGTAATTTCTTTTTCTTCATTACCTAATTCTAATTTGATAGATTCTCCTTTTTGAAGAGATACTATATCATCATGAGATAAATTTTCAAGTTTTGTTTGGAACTCTCTAATTAGTGGTCCAAATACTTTACCTACAACTTTAAAGTTAGGTTTTACACTTAAATTCATATATTCATTTAAATCTGAAACAAATTTAATTTCTTTGATATTTAACTCTTCTTTTATTAATACAACTAAATCAGATATTAAATCTTTATTTTTACTATCTAATAATGCCTCACTTAATGGTTGACGAACCTTTATCTTAGCTTCTTCTCTTACATAACGTCCAATTGATATTAAACTTCTTACTAAATCCATACGAGCTTCTATATGATCATCAATTAATTCATTATTAGCTTTAGGGAAATCTGCTAAATGAACTGACTCTTCACCAGTTAATTTAGTATACATTTCTTCAGTTGTAAAAGGTATTACAGGTGCGCATAATTTACACAATCCAACTAATACTTCATAAGTAGTTATATAAACTGATTTCTTATTATTATCTAATTCTGAAGACCAAAAACGATCTCTATTACGTCTTATATACCAATTAGATAAATCATCTGATACAAATGATGTAATTGCCTTTACAACTGTATTTAAATCATATTGATCATATTGCTTTGTAACATATGAAACTAATTTATTATATTTTGATAATAACCATTTATCAATTTCTTCTCTCTTTTCATATGGTACTTCACACTCATTTATATCAATATTATCGATATTAGCATATGTTTGGAAGAAAGAATATGTATTCTTTAATGGATTAAAGAATTTAGAATAAACTTCTTTAAGTCCATCTTCATCAAATTTAAGTGGAGTCCATACTGGTGATACATAAGGAATATACCATCTAATTACATCTGCTCCATACTTATTAATTAAACTAAATGGTTCAATTGCATTTCCTTTAGATTTATGCATCTTATGACCATTTTTATCCAATAATAATTCATTAACTAATACATTTTTATAAGGACTCTTTCCTGTTACAAATGTAGATATAACAAGTAATGAATAGAACCAACCACGAGTCTGATCAATACCCTCACAGATAAAATCAGCTGGGAATTGACTTTCCCATAATTCCTTATTTTCAAATGGATAATGATATTGTGCGAAAGGCATTGCTCCACTATCAAACCAACAATCAATAACTTCAGATACTCTATTCATTGTTTTACCACAGATAGGGCACTTAATATGAATATCATCTACATATGGTCTATGCATATCAAATGTTTCAATATCAACATCTTCGATAGCCTTTTCTTTTAATTCTTCTCTAGAACCAATCATTTCCATATGACCACATTCACATCTCCATAATGGAAGTGGTGTTCCCCAATATCTATTACGAGAAATTGCCCAATCATTCATATTCTCAAGCCAATTTCCAAATCTCTTCTCTCCAACATAAGATGGGAACCAATTTACTTTATTATTTTCTTTAATTATCTTATCTTTAATCTTAGTAACTTCTAAATAATAACTTGGTCTAGAATAATATACAAGAGGTGAATGACAACGCCAACAATGTGGATATTCGTGTTCCATCTTTTGTTTTTTAAATAATTTGTCATTTTCTTTTAACCATTTAATTACTTCTAAATCAGCATCAAAAATATTCATACCTTTCCATGGACCTTCTGTATAACGTCCATCTTCACCTACTGGATTAACGTAAGTAATACCATATTTTCGACATACTCTAGCATCATCTTCTCCATAAGCAGGAGCAATATGAACTATACCTGTACCATCTGACATAGTTACATAATCATCACATGTAACAAAGAATGATTTTCCTTTTACATCAATAAATGGAAGTAATTGTTCATATTCAGTATATTCTAAATCTTTACCTTTAAAAGTCTCTAACACTTCATAATCTTCACCTAATATTTTAGGAGCCAATTCCTTAGCTAGAATAAATTTATATCCCATAGAATTAACTTTTACATATTCCTCATTTGCATTAACACAAAGTGCTAAATTAGCAATTAAAGTCCATGGTGTTGTTGTCCATACTAAGAAATAAGCATCTTCATCCTTTTTCTTAAATGGAACATATACAGTATTAGCAGTAACTGTTTCATATCCTTGAGCAACCTCATGAGAAGCAAGTCCAGTACCACATCTAGGACACCAAGGAACTATTTTTACACCCTCATAGAATAAACCTTCATCAAAGAATTTCTTTAAAATCCACCATTCAGTCTCAATATAATCATTATTATAAGTAATATAAGGATTTTTAGTATCAATAAATTGTCCCATTTCATCAGTAAGTCTTACAAATGCATCTTCGTTAGACCATACTGATTCACGGCATTTTTGATTAAACTCTTTTATACCATATTTCTCAATATCATTTTTACCTTCAAATCCTAATTCTTTTTCTACTTGTACTTCAACAGGTAAACCATGAGTATCCCAACCAACTTTTCTAATTACACGATTACCTTGCATTGTTTTATACTTACCAAAAGCATCTTTTAAAAACTTAGCCACCATATGATGAAGTCCTGGATTACCATTAGCAGTAGCAGGTCCATCATAAAATACCCAATTATTTTTACCTTCCCTATTTTTAATAGTAGCATTTAAAATATCTTGTTTCTTCCAATTATTCAAAATATCTTTTTCTACTTCACTAATTGACTTCTTATCTAATTCTTCAAACTTATGATTTTTACACATAATAATCTCCTCCTGACAACAAAAAAATCTATAAATAAGGACGTCATATAACAATATACGTGGTACCACCTTAATTTATAGATAATAATCTAACTCAATCACTTAACGCATGAATACGGAACTATCTTCATAGTCACATCAAGAATGATCTATATATTACTTCATTATTCATTTTCACCAACCATGAACTCTCTACAAAATTCATAATATATCGTTTCCATCATCTGTTTTACATTTCTATATGATCAATATCATTAACCATTTCTAGTTGAGCCTCAATGATACTACGAAGTCTTCTCTTAAAAATATTTATATTCCTTCTTAGCATATTTGCCTCATACTCTGTTTTTTCAGCTCTAAGTAACGCCTCATTCACAATACGATTAGCGTTCTTTTTAGCTTCTTCAATAATAACTTCACATTCCTTATGAGCTGCAACACGCATTTGATCAGAAGTTTTTTGAGCCATTATAATAGCCCTATTTAATGTTTCTTCTGTTTTATCATATTGTGCAATCTTCTCACGTAAATTCTTATTTTCTACATCAAGTTGTTCAAGTTGCTTTATGCGAGCATCTTTTTTATTAATCTCTTCAACCATACTTTCAACTTGTTTAATAACTTGATCTAAAAAACTATTTACTTCTTCCGGATCATAACCACGAAGTGTTTTATTAAACTTTTGCATAAATTCACCTCATTGGCGCTACTTATTGTAGCACACTTTCTATTATATTACAATATTACCATTCAATATTTATATCATTATTATCATGAATATCTTTACCTGATTGTTCATCAGTTATTTTTCCTTGAACATTTACATTATTAGGAGTACATAAAAAGATACCTCCACCAATTTTTTGTAAATCCCCACCAATAGCATAAATTGTTCCACTTAAAAAATCAACAATACGCTTAGCTTGATCAGAAGTTACTCTCTTTAAATTAACTACAACTGTATTTCTATTCTTTAAATGGTCAACAATTTGTTGTGATTCTGAATAAGCTCTTGGCTCTAACAAAATCATCTTAGTACCACCATTTTCTTCCAATGCTTCCTCAGGTTTTAAACTATAGTATTCATCACCATTTCCACTAGCAAAAACATCATCGTCAGAACCTAACCATTTTTTTAAATTCATTCCCATTTTATATTCCTCCTAATTATCACTTATATCCATTTTATCACAATTTATTTGAAAATAAAATATTTTTTTTACAATTACACTACTTTTACAAGCCTTTCAATTGAAGCTTCTTTATTAGTATCAGGATCTGTCGCCGTATACACCACACGATAAGTACCTATCGACGTAATATTAGAAACTACATTATTTGAACTATTATACTTCGTTATTTGAACCGTATCAGTAATATCTTCACCCTTACTATTACGAGCAACTATTGATATTTCTTTATATCCATTTTCTAAATGAATTGTAGTCTCACTAGGTCCATACATAATCAATATTGGCAACTGATTACTAGCATCAGATGAAGGATTATTCTCATATGAAGCCTTTACAACATATTCATAACCACCATTATTATTTGTTATTTCAATCATAGTTTTACTTCTTGAATAATACTTATCATTAGAAGGATTACTAATATCTCCTCCATTATTCCCAATATATCCACCAGCAATTAATGTATTTAAACTAATCGTTAATGTCTTCCCTACCTCTGGCAATATATATGGATTAGCACTTGCCCATGTTTTAGCAGCAGTCTTAATATTCTTTACTTGAATATCACTAGCTTTTCCCTCTGTATTTTTAACAGACTTCGTTACAGCAACTCCTGCAATAGTGGCAATTATACCTAAAATTATAATTATTGCAAGTAACTCAATAAGTGTAAAACCATTGTTTTTCATTAAAATCCCCTACCATCTATAATTATTATAACAAATATGAATTATAAATCAAGAAAATATAAATTCGAGCACAAAAAAGTTCACTAATTTCCTTAGTGAACTCCTAAATCATTAAGCTA
>CAMNHZ010000022.1 GCA_946540075.1 uncultured Bacillota bacterium | reverse complement strand
TTATACCATTTATGTAAAACTTTGAAAAGAAATAACAAAAAAATTTTATAAATATTCTTATTTAATTATAAAAATCACATAGGTAATTCTATGTGACTTTTTCTTGTATTTTTAAAAATCTATATCTTTATCAACTAAAATCTCTTATAATATTGTTTTTTTGAATATATCTTTATATTTGTATCACGTTTTATATCATTTTTGGTTTTATCCAAATTGTTATCACATAAACAAAGCATAAACTCATAAAACTTAGTAGGATCATTAACTATCATTTCTAAATATTTTTCAGCAAGTTCTTCATTTTGGAAAATTAAATTATCATCTATGTTCAAATCATAAATACTATTTAATATAGTACGATTTATATCCTTCATATTCTTTAAAAAAATAGTATCAATATCATTTTTTTCATCAAAGTAACCTTTATCTAAATCAATAATTTTATACTCTTTATCAAAAACTATATTTTTAGCATGCATATCATGTAATCTAAATTTTTTATCACTTATTTTTTTTGTATCGAAATATAAAATATGATAATTCTTAATATAATCTCTCATTTTTGTATTACCATCAATGTGTTTTAAACTTTTTCCTGATACATAAGGATATGTGTATGCGATAAGCTTATTATTCTTAGTAATTAATCTATCAGGAACAATAAATGTATTGTTTCCTATCTCATTTATTTTAGAAAGATGTTCTACCATATTGTAACATTTAAACAAATTATTTTTTAAAGGTGTATTTAAATATAGTTTTAATACATCATTTTGTCTAATCTTAAAGCATATAGCAGTTGTACCAATTCCTATTATTTTTAGTGGAATGATTTGTTTTATAATTGAATTTACCTCTATTTTTTTCATGGAAAATCACCTTTTCCAAATATTCTACAACAAAAAAACATACAAAGCAATATGTATGTTATAAACAATATGGTGCTCGAAGAGGGACTCGAACCCTCAAGGTATTGCTACCGGTGGATTTTGAGTCCACTGCGTCTACCAATTCCGCCATTCGAGCAAGTAACAAATAAATTATAACATTAAATTATTTATTTATAAAGTAAAAATACAAAATTAATTAAATTTTATAAAAAAAGAATATCAAATGATATTCTAGTTTTCTTTATATCTTGAACTAAATAAATCTGTTTCTTCGTTATCTAATTCTTCTTTATCATCTAAAGCTGGTAATTCTTCAATACTTGATAAGCCTAAATAGTCTAAAAAATCTGAAGTAACACTATATAGATTAGGTCTTCCAGGCAATTCTGATTTTCCCGCTTCTTTGATGAGATTTTTTGATAATAGTTTTCTTATTGAATAACTACTACTTACACCTCTTATCTCATCTACTTTAATACGAGTAATTGGTTGATTATATGCTATTATAGCAAGTGTTTCCAATAAAGATTGTGATAGATTATTATTATCTTCAATTGTTGATAATCTTTCATAGTACTCTTTATGTTCCTCTTTAGTTGCTAATTTATATTTATTTCCTAATTTAACTAGTTTTATTCCTCTTTTAGGATTACTATACTCTGATTCTAGACTTTCTATTAATCTTTCTAATTCTATATCATCAATATCAAGAATATCCTTCATATCATCAAATGATAATCCATCACTTCCATTTATGAATAACAAACCTTCTAATACGGGTGCTAATTTCATATTATCACTCCTTTATAATTACAGCTATTTTAGAAAAATTATTTTCTTGTTTTATATCAATTTCTTGCTTTCTTGTCATATCTAAAATAGACAAAAAAGTAACAATTATATAATCTTTAGCGTATATATCAAATAATTCATCAAAATATACTTTCTTCTTATTTTTTAATATCTTTCTTATTTCATGTGAACGTTTAGATACAGAATATTCTTTTTTAGTTATTTTAGTATTTAATGGTTTTTCTTGTTCTTTACGTTCTAAGAATTTCTTAATTGCATCAACTAATAAATCAACATTTAAAGAATCTTCATATGATATATCTGAAACCGAAGCATATTTTTTGATATCTTCCGGAATCTTAGTATGAATTTTATTTCTTATTTCTTCTAATTCTTTAAAAGTATTAGTCATTTCTTTATATCGTTTATACTCTAACAATCTATTTATAAGTATTTCTCTAGGATCTTCTTCATAATCATCTTCTTCTTGATTATTATTAGGAAGTAGTATTCTAGATTTCATTTCAATTAATTCAGAAGCCATAACCAAGTATTCACTTGCAATGTCTAGATTTAATTCTTTCATAGAATTAATATAATCTAAATACTGTTTAGCTATTTCTTCAATTTTGATATCTACTATTTCTACTTTTGATTGTTTTATAAGATGAAGGAGTAAATCAAGTGGTCCTTCAAACGAATTTATTGTTACTTTATATTCTGTCATTACATCCACCTTTAGTAATTATAACATATTTTTTATAATTATTATAAATATGTGCTATAATTGATGTATTAAGTGTGGTGATTACATGGTAAAAAACTTTTCTATGAAAGATGAATCATTTATATGTGAAAATTGTGGTAAAGAAGTTTCAAAGCTTAATTATACTGCTAGAGATCATTGTCCATATTGTTTGTTCTCTAAACATGTTGATATAATGCCTGGTGATCGATTAAATAATTGTAAAGGATTACTGAAGCCAATTGGAATTGAGAAATTTAAAAAAACTTATAAAATAATATATAAGTGCGAAAAATGTGGCATGCACCACAAAAACATTATGGCTAATGATGATAATATGGATTTAATAATTGAATTATCTACTAACATTTAAAAAAAGAATGGTAACTTGAATATATCAAATTCCATTCTTTTTATTTTACATAAAACTTTCAATTAAAGATGGAGCTAAAACAGCGAATGCTACTATAAGTAAGATTAGTAGTAGTACAAATAATACTGTTTTTGGATCATTTTTTTTCTTACTCTTTTTCTTTTTTAGTTTTAGTTCCTTTTCTGGTTCTTCTTTATTATCTTCTGGTTCTTTTTCTTGTTCTACATTATCAGTAGTCATTTCATTATTATCAGCATTTGAAACAACGTTATCTTCTGTTTCTGACACTTCATTTTCAACATTATTTTCAATGTTGCTTTCAACTGATTCATTAGATTCTACAGCTTGATCATTAATACTAAAATCATCAATAGCAGATTCCTGTGTATCTTGTGATGGATAGTTTAATTCTTCAGATACAGCTGGTTCTTCTACTTCAGTTGATTGAACATTATCATCTTCAAACGAAGGAGCTTCAGCAATATCCCCAGAAAAATCAGTTTGCTCTGTTTTATAGTCATTATTAAAATCAAATGAGAAGATATCGTCAGCTGGTGTTTCAGTTGATTGATCGTTAATAGAAATATTTTCTGATACTAATGGTTGATCATTAACTTGTGGTTCAACATCATTGTTTTGGCTAAAATTATATCCAAAAAATGGTTCTTCTACTTCAGTTGGTTGATCAACATTTTCTTCAGGATCAAAGTCAGGTATATCAACGCCATGTAAAATATCGTCATCAGATGAATCATTCTCAACTGGTGATTCAATATTTTCATAATTATTAACCGGTTCACTAACTGGAGTTTCTTCTACTTTAACTTCTTGTTGAACCTCTTCTTTAACTGGTTCTTCTACAGTATTTTCTTCTTCATCAGCAAAAACATCCAATATTTCTATTTCTTCTTCATATTTATTATCCATATAAATCCCTCTCTACTCTTATATATTCTAATTTGATTATATCAAATATTTCCCAAAATGCAAACAGTTTAATTAAAAGAACCTAAAAATATTAAAAAAAAGTGATATATCACTTTTTTAGAACCATACTCCAAAACAAATTGCTAACATAGATAAAATCATACCAACAGTCCAAAATAATTTTACTATGTCTCGTTCATTCCATCCTAATTTTTCAAAATGATGATGAAGTGGTGCCATTAAAAATACTTTTTTACCTGTTAGGAATATTGATGACATTTGAATTATACATACAAGAGTTTCTATTACAAATACACCAGCAACTACTATTAATGTTATTTCATGGTTTGTTATTATAGCTACTGCAGCAAGTGTTCCTCCTAATGCAAGAGATCCTGTATCTCCCATAAACACACGAGCTGGATTAGTATTATATAATAAGAATCCTAACAAAGATCCAACTAGTACGAAGCAGAAAACAGCTATATCCTTATATCCTGCTACCCAAGTTGATCCCCATGTTATAAGTCCAAAAGCTAAAAAAGCAATTACACTAAGACCACCAGCAAGTCCATCTAATCCGTCTGTTAGATTAACCGCATTGCTGCTAGCAACTAATATAAATAACAAGAACACTCCATAAAACCAACCCATATGTAATTTAAAATTTAAAACATGTATGTTTAGTGTTGGTTTAGAACCACTTTTCAAATAAATATAAAAGAATACTAAAGCAATAATTAATTGACCAGCCAATTTTTGAATTTCAGTCAATCCTTCATTATTTCTTCTTTTAATACTTAAATAATCATCTAAAAATCCTAGTAATGCATACGCTACAAACACAAACAATACGATAAACAAGTTATCAGAAAACTTTATCTTATCCATAATTATTAATAAAAATGTTGTAATTAAAGTTGGAATAATAAAAATTAATCCTCCCATTGTTGGAGTTCCATTCTTTTCTTTGTGTCTCCCACGTAAAAATATACTTACACGTTGTTTAATATTTATCTTCTTTAATGCTGGAATTAATAATAATCCCAAAATACTAGATAAAATAAATCCAATCATCATTGCAAGTATTGATTTTGCTAATATTAACATATAATCATCTCCATTTTTAACAATACAAGTATATCATTTTAACATAATTTTGTATAGCAATTATTTATCATTTTAATATGTTTTATAAAATATAACACAAAAAAGTCACCATTATGATGACTTTTCTAAATTAGATAATATTTCTAGTACACATTCTTTATCATTGAATGGAATTCTTGTATTATTCTTCATAATTATAAATTCTTCATGACCTTTACCAAGAATTAATAATGTATCGTGTTCATTTAACATTGAAATAGCTTTATTAATTGCTATTCTACGTGATTCTATAACTTCATAATTAGTAGCTTTTATATCTTTTGTCATATCATCTACTATTTGGCTAAATTCTTCGTCATGTTGATCATCACTAGTTATGATAACATATTTTGCATTCTTGGTAGCAATATTAGTCATAATAGGTCTTTTAGTACGATCTCTATCACCTGTACATCCGAAGACAATATATATATTACCTTGAGTTATCTTTTTTGTTGTATTTATAATATTTTCGATTGCATCAGGAGTATGAGCATAGTCTATTATAATTGCATTAGTCTTATAATTAACAGTATCTATTCTTCCTGGAGGAGCAGTTATTTCATTCATAACTTTATTAACTCTATCAGGATCAAATCCCATATCAATCATAGTTGCAACTGCACCCAATGAATTATAAACATTATAATCACCTAACAACTTTGTTTTTACAACATATTCTTTACCATCATGCTTATAAATAAACTCAGTTCCTTGATTATCCATGTGATCACTTATTATTTGATAATCACTATCTGAAAAACCAAATGTTATATTATTGTTCTCAGGCAATAAGAAATAATCCTTATAGCTATCATCACAATTAATAATAGCTTTACCATTTTGTTTTAACATTCTAAATAACTTTTGCTTTGCAAGTGCATAATTTTCCATTGTTTTATGAAAATCTAAATGATCTTGTGTTAAATTAGTAAATAAAGCATAATCGTATCTAATTGTTTTTACTCTACCATTAAATAATGCATGGCTACTATTTTCAATTATAACAGTCTTATAACCTGCATCATAAGCTCTTATTAGTAAATCATACATATCACATATATCTACACTTGTATTTGGTAAACTTTCTATTTTTTTATCTAGATAGAAACCAATTGTACCAATGTATGCTGTTTTCATACCAAACTTATTTAGAGCTTGATATAAAAGATATGCTGTTGTTGTTTTACCGTTTGTTCCTGTAAGTCCAATTAATGTCATTTCATCTAAATATTTATTATAGTTTTCTTTTAAATAATCATTTAAGTATTTTCTACTATCATCTACTATTATAGTTGGAACACTATAATTGCCATGTTCTGCAACTATCTTACTAGCTCCACTGACGATTGCATTTTCTATATATTTATGACCATCGTTTACTTCACACTTTACTGCTACAAAAGTATCACCAGGTTTTATTTTTCTTGAATCACTTTGAATATTAATCATATTAGCACCTCACAAACATTATATATTAATATCTAAAAAAAAGAAAGTACAACTTTATAAAGTTCTACCCTCATCAAGTTTTTTACTATTATCTATTTCGTTTAACATGTTCTCAACTAGAGAAGCTACTTCTATTAAACTACCCTCAGGATGATACACCGCATAATCTCTTGCTTTTTGTAGTGCATTCATCTGTAATTCTACTGGTATATTAGAATTAACAGTTTCATTCATCATTTTTTTTAGGATTGGAGCCAAAACAGAATTATTCATATTATTTACCATCCTTTCTCTTACTAAAATCTATTTGATGTCTATATGTTAAATTGTAATTGACTTCTTCTAATATATTTTTTAATTTTTCTGGATTAAAATTATTTTTTGTAAGTTCATCAATTATAGGTTGATAATTACCTTGAAAATAAGCATCAATCAAACTATACTTAGTAAGACTGTCGATAATGTCAGCACATGCAGATTCATCATAATAAAGTTCTACACCTTCATTTCCGACTAAAGCCGTAGCAAGTCCTGATGCAATTCCTTTATTAATACCTGTAAATAGTTCTTCGTTTTCTTTACCACGATTTGCGGCCATTTCTATAATATCCATCATCAATAAATATTTTGCATCATAATCTTTTTTTAATTCATTAGAAACTAAAACAAGTTTGTTTGTCTTTCGGTCATAATTAATTGGTTCTCCTGTTACATAAGAACTTGTTTGATCATAACTCAATGTTTCTAAATTCTCTTTTAATACTGATAAATCAATAGTTGGTAATTTTTCGCTTAGATTTATTATTAACTCTTTAAAATTATCTTTTATTTCTTCAGATAATTTCTTGTTATTATCTAAGCTTTCTAACACATTATTTAATGTTGTCATACCATCACCTTAGATAATATTATACCATATTTTTTTCAAAATGAAATGTTTTTTTTACACAATAATTTTTATTTGAAGTTTATACTACACTTGTAAAACATTTTCTCTAATAGTATTTATTGATATTTGCTGTTTTCCCATTACAATACAATCAATAATTTTATTATCCAAACTTTTATTTATGATCTTATCTAAGCTTCTAGCCCCATATATATCATAATTAGACTCTGTTACAATTTCATTTATAACATTTTCATTTATATCAACAATAACATTTTTGGTTAAATAATCTTCTTTCAGTTTGTTTAATTTTGTCTTAATTAATTTTATTATATGTCTTTTTTGTAATCTATTAAAGGTTATTATATCGTCAATTCTATTTATAAATGGTGTTGAAAAAGTTTCATTCAGTTTAGAATTAATATTTGAATCTTTTTCAAAGCCGATACTCGCATGAGTATATCCTGCATTAGAAGTCATTATTATTATTACCTGATTAAAATTAATTGTTATTCCTTTATTATTCTTTATTTTCCCATCTTCTAGAATTTGTAAGAACAAATTTATAATTTTTGGTGATGCTTTCTCTATTTCATCAAGGATTAAAACTGAATGTGGTTTAGTTCTAATTAATTCAAAGACACTATTATTATCATCATATCCTATATATCCTGGTGATGATCCAAGCAATTTATTAATACTATCACTAGTTGAGTATTCACTCATATCTAATTTTATAACATTCTCATCACCTACTAAATATTTTCCAAATTGTTTTGCAAGTTCTGTTTTTCCAACTCCACTTGGTCCACAAAACATTAGAGAATAGCAATTATTATCTTTTAAACCAAGTTTTATTTTTTTATACAGGCTAACTAATTTATTTACTGCATCATCTTGACCAACTATTATATTTTTTAGTGATTTGGTAATATTTTTGGTGATTAATTTATTGTTACCCAACACTTCATAGACAGGTACTTTAGTTTTTATATTTATAACTTTAGCAACATCTTTTATAGTTACTATATTAGGTTTTTTCTTATATAATTCTATTTCTAATTGATTTATTTTATCTAATAGTTTATTTTCTTCAATCTTTTTTAGTTTTGCAGATTTAAAATCCTTTGATGAAATCAACTTATTTTTTTCATCAATAATTTGACGTAATTGATGTTTTAATTTGTTATACTTTTTTACTACATTTGATTCTTTTAAACCTACATGAGCACATACTTCATCTAGTATATCAATAACTTTATCAGGATTATTTCGATCATGAATGTATTTATTACTTAGTTCAATTATTTTATCTATTATCTCTTGATTAATAATTACATTGTGATATTTCTCGTATAATGGCTTTAAACTTATTAATATTTTCTTTGTTATTTGTTCATCTGGTTCATTAATATAAACTTGTTGAAATCTTCTTGATAATGCTTTATCTGGCTCTATATATTTATTATATTCATTTGTAGTAGTTGCCCCAATAATACGAATTTTATTTCTTGATAGAGCTGGCTTTATGATATTTGATGCATCAATTGCCCCTTCTGCTCCTCCTGCACCTACAAGTGTATGAATCTCGTCTATAAATAAAATAACATCACGATCATTTTCTAATTCAGTTAAAATCTTGTTCATTCGTTCTTCAAACTCACCACGATATTTAGTTCCAGAAACTATGCTTGCCATATTTATCGAAATAATTTTTTTATTTTTTAAAAACATTGGTACTTCGCCAAGAGCGATTAATCTACTTAATTCTTCTACAACAGCAGTTTTTCCTACCCCAGCTGGACCTATTAAAATAGGATTATTCTTAGTTCTTCTAGATAATATTTCAATTACACGCTTTGTCTCATTATCACGTCCAACTACTGGATCAAAACCTTCTTCTTGTGCCTGTTTCGTTAAATCATTTCCTATCTCATCTATAAGTAAACTTTCCCTATAGTCAGTTTTTATAGCTAAAATTTTTGAACTGAAATTATTATACAAATCATCTATATTAATATTCATTCCTATTAATATCCTGATTGCAACTCCTTCTCCTTCTTCTAATAATGATGAAAACAAATGATTAATAGTAACTTTATTACTACCAAGTTCTTTACTATCAATAACAGCATTTTCTAACACTCTTTTTAACAAAGGTGTATACAAAAACCATTCACTTTTTTTAGTTCCTTTACCTACTATATTTATTAATTCTTTCTTAAAATTGTTATAATTAATTTTATAATTATTCAATTCCTTAGTTAATTTACTATCTGTTTTTAATAATGCAAGGAGCAAATGCTCACTACCTACATAAGGATGTTTTAAATCTAACATTTCTTCTTTAGCTCTAACTAAAACCCTTCTTGCTTCTTCATCAAATTCATTAAACATATTATCATCCTTTCCTTCCTCTTACTATTCTATGATTATAGTGTTGAATATTTTGTCTTTTTAAACAAAGTTATTGATTAAAAAGACGACAAATAAAAACAACATAATTAAATATGTTGCTTTTCATAATTATTTAAATAATCTATTGTGTCTTCGTATGAGGTTGAAATATGATAGCAATCTCTTATACTTTCATCAGAAAATTTTTCTTTATAAATCTTATTTAGCATGTTAATTGCATCATCAAAATAATTGTTAATATTATAAATAATAATTGGTTTATCAAATTCTTTAGTTCTTTTACTATCTATGGCTGAAAATAATTCACACATTGTTCCTACTCCACCAGGCAAGAATACTATAGCATCACAGATATTTAATAATTTTTCTGTTCTCTCCATTATTGAATTTGTTATTAAACTTTCATTACTGTTTAACATATTTAAATCATCTTGATAAGCTTTAGTGCATAATGAAATTACTTGCCTTTTATTTTTAATGGCAGCTTTATAAGCACTACCCATAATACCTTTATTACAAGCACCAAAGACTAAATCATTATCTTCAGCAAATATTTTTTCTAAATATTTTTCACTTTCAATTAAATAGTTTCTATCTATTTCATCACTGGATGAACATCCTATAAATATTTTCATACTACCTCCAAATTATAATTTACGTGCCTTTTCAACAATTTCTATTTCATTTATTAATCCATCTAAATTATCTTTTAATTCTCCATCTCTATCATTATATACAAATAACATTTTATTTTTTTGTGGGCGTTTTTTATTTATAATTTTAACTAAATCATTCAATTCTTTTAGTTTTCCACATTGATAATTACTAACACCCTGACTTGGAACATTTATTATACTAGGTCCCATTACCATTGTTCTAATATATACATAACCTAATTCATTAGATATATATTTTCCAATACTTCGGTCCATACTCTTTAAATCATAAGTTTGATAATTTATTTCATATAGTAATTCAGAAGTCATATCAGAATGATATTTTTTTCCTCGTTTATAAAATTTATTATCTGGAGTAATAATTACAACCATCGAATCACGAGGATCACTTAATGGACTACTTATATCTTTAAAATACTGTTTAAATTCATCCATATCAGTTATACTTTCGTATTGTTGCTTTAACATTTTAGTTTCTTGTTTTAGTAATTTTAATTCAGCTATTTTCTCATTTATACTCTTCATATAATCGCCTTCTCTTTATTATCACACCTTATTTTAGTCACTATTCATATTCTTAAATTATTAAGATTTTTTTCTATGTAATAAGCAAACACATTCAACGTGGGTTGTATCAGTGTCAGTGCTAAGTGCTCTAACCTTGTTTCAGCATTAGGAATATTTCCTAGCTATGAAACTACCATAGTTGTTTGCGAACTAGTACTATGTTATTTTTTTAACATATGCTCCATCTGTTTTACAATCATATGTTGTTATAGATTTATCTTCTAAAAATACACCTTCATAGTTAATAAATGGTTCAGGTAAATTATCAACATCAGCCCAAATTAACTCATCACATTTATCTTCTTCCATTATTTTAGGAACACCTTCAAACTCTTCTATATCAAAATAGTAATCAATATATGGTTCTAATTGCTTACCATCTATTTCAAAAAAGTTTCTTCTTAATAC
>CAMNHZ010000021.1 GCA_946540075.1 uncultured Bacillota bacterium | reverse complement strand
TTTTAAAAATCTAGGTGATCTAGATTTTTTTGTTATAAAAATATTTATAAAGACATATAGTTAGTTAGAAAGAAAGTAGGGATTAAATGGAAAAAATTGATATTATAAGAAGTATTGCTGAAAGAACTGGTGGAGATATTTATTTAGGGGTAGTAGGTGCGGTTAGAACAGGTAAATCTACTTTTATTAAGAAAGTTATTGAAGAATTAGTTGTCCCTAATATTGAAGATGAATATGAGAAAAAAAGAGCACTTGATGAAATACCTCAAAGTGCACAAGGTAAAACAATTATGACTACTGAACCTAAGTTTGTTCCTAGTAATGCAGCTTTGATTAATATAGATGATTTTAGTGCGAATATAAGATTAGTTGATTGTGTAGGTTATGTTATACCGAATGCTAAAGGATATGAAGATGAAAATGGTCCTAGAATGGTAAAGACACCATGGTATGATGAAGTTATACCGTTTGTAGAAGCTGCTGAGATAGGTACTGAAAAGGTTATTAAAGATCATTCTAGTATAGGTATTGTCATGACTACTGATGGTTCTATTGGGGAATTATCACGTAGTGATTATGTTGAAGCTGAAGAAAGAGTTATTAGTGAATTAAAAGAGATAGGTAAACCATTTATAGTTATATTAAATTCTGCTCATCCAATGCTTCCAGAGACTGAAAGATTAGCACTTAAATTAAAGGAAGATTATGAAGTTCCTGTTATGCCTATAAGTGTTGAAAATATGACTGAAAGAGATATTTATAATGTATTAAAAGAGGCTTTATATGAATTTCCAGTATTAGAAGTAGATGTTAATATGCCTGAATGGATTGCTTGTTTAGATCCTAAACATTGGTTAAAAAAAGAGTATATTGAAAGTATTAGGGAAAGTGTTGTTGAGATAGATAAGTTAAGAGATATAGATAGTATTATAAGTCATTTTTCAGGTAGTGATCATATTTCTAAATCATATATATCTAATGTTGATGTATCTACTGGGATAGTGACACTTAATTTAGAAAGTCCAGCTAGTTTATATAATGAGGTATTAAAAGAGATAATTGGTGTGGATATAACTAGTAAAGCATCATTATTATCATTATTTCAAGAATATAGTATAGCTAAGCAAGAATATGATCAGATAAAGAATGCATTACATATGGTAAAACAGACAGGTTATGGAGTTGCTACACCATCTCTTAAGGATATGAAACTAGATAAACCAGAGATAATTAAACAAGGTAGTAGATATGGTATCAAGTTAAAAGCAGTAGCGCCTAGTATTCATATGATTCGTGTTGATGTAGAGTCAACATTTGAACCAATAATTGGTTCAGAACTTCAAAGTAAAGAATTAATTGATCATTTAATGCAGGATAATGGTAAAGATTTATGGAAAAGTGAAATATTTGGTAGAAGTTTAGATGTTATAGTACAAGAGGGGATTCAAGCAAAATTATCTTTACTTCCAGATAATGTAAGATATAAACTAAATCAAACTTTAACTAAATTAGTAAATAAAGGTTCAGGAAATTTATTCGCAATTGTTTTATAACTTCCGTGATTGGAAGTTTTTTATGTAGTAACTAAAAAATGTTATAAATTAAGGGAAAATCGGCTAAATGTATTGATTTTAATAAGGAAAAGTGGTATTCTTAGATTGTAAGCAAGATAGCTTTACAAGATAATATAATTTATAGGAGGTATAGAATAATGTCAAAAAGTGATTTAGTAAATTATATTGCAGAAGAAGCAGGATTAACAAAAGCTGATGCTTCAAGAGCTTTAGAAGCAATGATGAATGGTGTTGTAAAAGGATTAAAAGAAGAAAAGAAAGTTACTTTAACTGGTTTCTGTACTTTTGCATCTAAACATAAAGAAGCAAAAATGGGACGTAATCCAAGAACTGGTGAAACTGTAAAAATCGCAGCTAGAGAAGCTGTTACTATTAAAGCTGGTTCTAAATTAAAAGAAGCTTTAAACTAATAAGAAATATAGACCTGTATTAGGTCTTTTTTCTTAATTATAGTGAGGTAATATTATGTATGAACAAAGTTTAAATATATTAAATATGATATTTAATCATGGGTATGAAGCTTATATTATAGGAGGGTATCCAAGAGATAAATATTTAAATATTAATAGTAATGATATTGATATATGTACAAATGCACCAATAGAATTACTTGAATCACTATTTGATATTAAGAAATATAATAATTCATTCGCAAATGTAGTTATAAAGTATAATGGATATGATTTTGAAATTACGCATTATAGAAAAGATTATTATGATAAATCTAGATATCCTAAAATAGAGTATGTGAATACATTAAAAGAAGACTTACAAAGAAGAGATTTTATTATAAATACACTTTGTATTAATCATAAGGGAGAGTATATTGATATTTTAGGTGCGAAAGAAGATATTGATAAGAAAGTAATTAATACAGTTAAAGATGCTGATACAAGTTTCAAAGAAGATCCACTTAGAATTCTACGTGCGATAAGATTTAGTATTAGTTTAAATATGACATTATCTAATGATATAAAAGATAGTATTAGAAATAATTATAAATTATTAAAGAATATATCTAACGTAAGTATAAAAAAAGAATTAGATAAAATACCATTTAGCGTATTAAAAGAAAATTTTCCTTTCATTTTAGATGAAATTAATATATAATATTTAGAAGGTGATTCTATGACAGAAAAAGTTATTGATGTACTAAAAAATAGAGATTTAGTAATTCCTAGAATATTATTTATGAATTATAAGGATTTAAATATAACTAATGAAGAATTAATCTTAATTATTTATATTGTTAATGAGAAGAATCTTATATTTAATGCTAAGAAAATAGGGAATGATTTAAAACTTAGTATGGGTGAAGTATTAACTTTAATAAATAGTTTATCTAGTAAAGATTTAATATCACTTGAAATTACTACTATTGATGGTGTAAAAGAAGAGTATATTGATGTTAATAAATTATATAAGAAGTTAGCTTATTTTGTAATAAATGAAGAAGTAGATACTAAACAAGTTGATAATAATATTTTTGATACATTTGAAAGTGAATTTGGAAGAACTTTATCTCCTATTGAATATGAACTTATAACAGGTTGGTTAGATAATGGTTTTAGTGAAGAACTTGTTATATGTGCATTAAAAGAAGCGGTATATAATGGAGTGTCAAACCTAAGATATATTGATAAGATATTATTTGAATGGAAGAAAAAGGGTATTAAAAATAAAGAAGATGTAGAAAATGACCGTAAGAAGTTTAACAGAAAGAAATCAGAAAAAGTAGAAGTATTTGAGTATGATTGGTTAAATGATAATGAATAATTATATATATAGTTTTTTAGATGAAGTTATTCCTAATCCTAGATGTGAATTAAATTATAATTATGATTATGAACTTTTACTTGCGGTTATGATGAGTGCGCAAACAACTGATGTTAGGGTAAATGAAGTAAATAGTATTTTATTTAGTAAGTATCCAACTTTAAAAGATTTAAGTAAAGCTAATATAGATGATATTAAGAAGATTATTAAACCAATTGGAACTCATCATAAGAAAGCCAGTAATATTATTGAAATATCTAAAAGATTGTTGATAGAAAAAGATGGTATAGTTCCTAATGATAGATTGTATTTAGAAAGTTTACCAGGAGTTGGAAGAAAGACGGCTAATGTTGTACTTAGTAATTTGTTTAATGAACCTTGTATTGCTGTAGATACTCATATAGCTAGAGTAAGTAAAAGACTAGGTTTAGCGCAAGAAGATGATGATGTTTTAACAATTGAAAAAAAACTAACTAAAAAGTTAGAGAAAGATAGTCTAAATAAAATGCATCATCAATTATTACTTTTTGGTAGATATTATTGTACTGCAAGATCACCAAAGTGTGATGAGTGTAAATTACATGATTTTTGTAAATATTATAAAAACAAAAAAATCCCATAATTGGGATTCTTTTTTTATCTGTTGTAGAATTCAACGATTAATGCTTCATTGATATCTGGGTTTAATTCGCTTCTTTCTGGTAGTCTAACAAAAGTTCCTGCCATTTTCTTTTCATCATAAGTAACGAATTCAACACGATTATGTACTGCTTCTAAAGATGCTTTGATAGATGCTTGTTCTTTAGCATTATCTTTAACTGCGATAACATCTCCAGGTTTACAAGTATATGATGGGATATCAACTTTCTTACCATTAACAGTAATATGTCCATGGTTAACTAATTGTCTAGCTCCTCTACGAGTAGTAGCAAATCCTAGACGATATACTAGATTATCAACACGACTTTCTAATAATTTTAAGAAGTTTTCACCGTGAACACCTTTCATTTTACCAGCTTTATCAAAAAGTTTATGGAATTGTTTTTCATTTAATCCATACATAAATCTAACTTTTTGTTTTTCTTGTAATTGAACACCATATTCAGATAATTTTTTTCTACGTCCTTCAGCACCTTGACCAGGAGCATATGGTTTTTTAGCTAATTCTTTACCATTTTCAAGAATTGAGAAACCAAAACGACGAGATTTTCTGTAAGTAGATCCTGTGTATCTTGCCATATTTATTTTCCTCCTCTATATATTATGCATATAACGAGAGTTTATTTGTCAATTACTAGGGTGTCTGTTTTAATACTTTCGCTTCGCAGCAAAGTTACTTATATCCATTTAAGTAACAAACACGTTAATAATTTCAAATAACGCTGCTAGATGCATGCAACAATAATTATATTATTAAATGGTTTTAAAGTCAATAGAAAACAGTTTTTTTAAGACATTTTGATATAAAAATTTAAAATAGTTTGTTAAATGTCGATTTTTGTAGTATTTGTGGTATAATTATATCGTAGAGAGGTGAGAAGGTATGGATAATATGATACTAATTGTTATTTCGGTATACATTGTAACCATACTAATTGTAATCACAATCCTAAATCTTATTCAGGGTAAAAAGAATAAACGTATAAAGAAAGAACTTAGAGAACTTGAAATAGAGAAAAATAAAATTGATAGTACACCAATTATGCCAGAACTTGCTAAGGTTGAAGGTTTTGCTAAGAATGAGAAGTTAGAGATTGCTTATAATGAGTGGAAGGAAAGACTTGATGATATCAAAGAAACACAAATTCCACGAATTACAGATATGCTTATTGATGCTGATTATTCTTTATCACAAATGGATTATAAAACTACTATGTATAAGATAGCTAAGTTAGAGATGGAGTTATATAAAGCTCGTACTAATTCAGAGTTTTTACTTAATGAAATTAAAGATATAACAAGTAGTGAAGAAAAGAATCGTGCAGAAATTACTACATTAAAAACAAAATATCGTAAGTTATATGAGAAGTTTATTAAGAGTAAGGATGAATTTGGTGAAATAGAAGATAGTGTTTCATTACAATTTGAAAATATAGCTAAGAAGTTTGAAGAATTTGAAAGTGTTATGGAACAGAATAATTATATGGAGGTTGCTCCTATAACTAAAGCTATTGATGAAATGTTAAAACATATGGAAGTAGTAGTAGAAGAAGTTCCTGCAATTGTTGTTTTAGCTACTAATGTTTTACCAACTAAGATAAAGGAAATTACAACTGAGTATAATGATATGGTAGCTTTAGGATATCAATTAGATTATTTAAATATTGAGTATAATATTGAAGAGGCAAATAAAAAAATCAATGGAATAATGGATCGTTGTAAAGTATTAAATTTGGAAGATAGTTTATTTGAACTTAAAGTTTTATTAGATTATTTTGAGTCATTATTTGGTGATTTTGAAAAAGAAAAAGTAAATAGAAGTGTTTATGAGGATGCTAATAATGCCTTTAAAACTAAACTTGATAAAATTAATGGATTACTTGATAATATTTTCTCACAATTAGATGAAGTAAAGAGTATTTATAATTTATCACAAGATGATTTGAATTTACTTAGTAAGATAAAGAGTGAAATGGATAGTTTGAATGATGATTATAAAGTGTTAATGGATCATACTAGTAATCATGCATTTGCTTATTCTAAACTTACTGCTGAAGTTGAAAATTTAGTTGTAAGATTAAATGGAATTGAATCTGAGTTAGATATTTCATTAGATTCAATAGGTAATATGAAAGATGATGAAGTAAGAGCTCGTCAACAATTAGAAGAAGTAAAATTAATTTTAAAAGATGCTAGAAGTAAGATTAGAGATTATAATTTACCAGTTATTCCAGATTCATATTTTGTAGAATTAAAAGAAGCTCAAGATGCAATTAAAGAGATTGTTGTTGAATTAAATAGAAAGCCAATAACAATAAGTACATTAAATACACGTGTTGATACAGCTCGTGACTTAGTTCTTAAATTATTAGGAAAGACTAATGAAATGATGAAAACAGCAATGTTCTCAGAAATGGCTATTGTTTATGGTAATAGATTCCGTACTGATGATAGTACTATTGATAAGAATTTAACTGCAGCTGAGATATTATTCTATAAAGGAGATTATAAAAAATCATTAGAAATATCAATTAATGCTTTAAATAAGGTTGAACCAGGATTATATGATAAATTATTAGAATTCTATGGAAACCAATAAAAAAATCTATTTTGAAATAGATTTTTTTCTTTTTAAAACTTTATTATCATCAGAAATTCTTTTAACATAATCTAAAGTTAATTTTTCATATAAGATTTTTTGATTTGGATCTAAGTTATTGATTATATCATCAGTTAGTTTTTGATCCATAGATATGAAGCTTTTATCATCATAAGTAAATGTTATTTCATATTTTGAAACAGCTTCATCAATTTCATCACTTAATTTTGTTGAAAAACCTTTAGGTGTGAAATTATATTTGATAATACTTTGATAAAGAGTATACTTCTTTAATTCTTTTAATGTTAGATAAAACTCTTTATCTTCAAAAAAATTTATTCCTTTATTTTTAAAATTTGCTATAATTTTTTCTAATGTAGTATAGTTATTATTCATATTGGATTCTCCTTTGTTTACGAAATATTATATCGTAAATATTATATTTATACAAGTACTTTTATCTAGTATTATCTTTTTAATTCTGTTATAATACATGATAGATAATTAAGAAAGATGTGATTTGATGACTGATTTAATTTTAATTAAATATGGTGAACTTACTACTAAAAAGGGAAATCGTAAATTATTTATAAAAACATTAGAGAATAATATTAGTAAAAAACTTAAAGATTATAAATATGAAATAAAATATAATAATGCTAGGATGTATATTAAATGTGATAAAAATGATACTAAAGATATTATTAATAAACTAAAGTATATTTTTGGAATTCATAGTATAGTAATATCTTATTATGCACAAACTAAAGATGAATTATTTGATTTAGTACTTACTATATTAAAATCTAAATCATTTAAAACTTTTAAAGTTGATACTAAACGTGCTGATAAAGATTATGAGATTCCAAGTATGGATTTTAGTCGTATGTTAGGTGCTAATATTTTAAAGAATATTAATTGTAAGGTTGATGTTCATAATCCTGATATCAAAATTAGAGTTGAAATTAGAAAAGATGGTTTTTACTTTTATACTGATGAGATTAAAGGTGCTTCGGGATATCCAGTTGGTATTCAAGGAAAAGGAATGCTTATGTTGAGTGGGGGAATTGATTCTCCG
The DNA here is from genome assembly GCA_946540075.1 of uncultured Bacillota bacterium. Taxonomy (GTDB): domain Bacteria; phylum Bacillota_I; class Bacilli_A; order RF39; family UBA660; genus CAMNHZ01. The sequence goes on along the minus strand of CAMNHZ010000021.1, from coordinate 3,736 downwards.
GTAGCAGGATATTTAAGTTTAAAACGTGGTGTGGATTTAGAATGTTTATATTTTGATTCTCCTCCTCATACTAGTATTCAAGCCAAGAATAAAGTTATTGAACTTGCTAATATTATAAATGAATATTCTGGTAATATTAAAGTTAATGTTGTTCCTTTTACTAAATTACAAGAAGAAATATATAAGAATGTTGATGATACTTATATTATTACCATTATGAGAAGAATGATGTATCGTATTGCTGAAAGATTATCAAAAAAACATAATTGTAAGATAATTATAAATGGTGAAAGTATTGGTCAAGTTGCTAGTCAAACATTAACTAGTATGTCTGTTATAAATAGTGTTACTAATATGCCTGTAATAAGACCAGTAGCATGTATGGATAAATTAGAGATAATCGCACTTTCAGAACATATTGGTACATATAAGACAAGTATATTACCATATGAAGATTGTTGTACTATCTTTTTACCAAAACATCCTGTTATTAATCCTAATTTAGATAAGTGTATTGAGATGGAGAAAAAGTTTGATTATGAGTCACTTATTGATGAGTGTATTAATAATATTGAAACAATTAATTTAAAAAAAGATAATAAATTCGAAGATTTGTTATAGCCAAAAATTACCACTAAAAAAATTGTATTAAACACTAAAATGTACACAAGATATTAGTGTACAGGAGGTGAATACAATGAATAACAAATCTTTAAATAGATTAACAGTTCCAGGAGCTAAACAAGCTATTGAACAAATGAAATATGAAATTGCTAACGAATTTGGTGTAAATTTAGGTCCAGATGCAACTAGTCGTGCTAACGGTTCAGTTGGTGGAGAAATTACTAAAAGATTAGTTCAAATGGGTGAACAACACCTAGGTGGTTCTAATTACCAAGGAAAATAATCATTAAATAAGAGGGACAGTCATATACTGTCTTTTTCTATTAAATAAAATTTAATATAAATACAATTTTATACTTATCAATTCTTAATTTTATGGTATAATTAAGAAAAGGTAGGGGTATATATGAGTTTTGTTAGTGAAAAAGAAAATAAGAAACATTTAAAGGTAATGCGCATATTTGGTTATTTAGTATTGATTGTAAGTTTATTTTTAGTTTTAAACTTAGGATTAACTTGGTATAATTGGGTTTCTGATCGCAATGATTATAATAAAGTAGTCGCAACAATGGATAATGAGAATATTGTTAATTATTCGTTTGAGGGAAAGAATTATATAGTAGATACTATTGGTTCTGATAGTTATAAACAGATTAATATTACTAAGTTGTTTAAAACTAATAAGAGAGTTACTTTATATTGTGGAAAAGAAGAAAAGAGTACTTGTGTATATTTAAATTATAATTATACTAATCCACTTGGAACAATTCTATTTTGTATTTTAGCAGCTTTATTTGGAGGTTTCTTAGTATTTCCAAATAAATATATTGATGGTTTCTTATATACTAAAGAAGCAGCTAAAAAAGTGCATAGAAAAAGAAAAACTAAAAAGAATAATAAGAAAAAATAAAAATAATTAAGGAGTTCTATAAAATAGGCTCTTTTTTTGTTTTACTATAAGTTGACATATAAACTAATGTTCGGTATACTTACTATAGTATGAAGGTGATAGTATGATTCAGTTAAATGATATAAAGAAAGTTGGATCTAAAACTATTAAATTACTTAATAAGTTAGATATATATAGTGTTAATGATTTACTTGAGTATTATCCCTTTAGATATGATTTAATAAGACGAAGTAATATTAACGAATTAAAGAATAATGATCCAGTTATAATTGATGGTGTAATCGAGAATGTTCCGATTATTAATAGATATGGAAAAAGAAAAGATAGAATGACATTTAGAATTAATACTAATACTAAATTACTTAATATTAGTATATTTAATCGAGGTTTTATGCATCATAATTTAGTTCCTGGGAAAGTAGTAACTATTATAGGTAAGTATGATATTTTACATAATACTATAGTTGCTAGTGATATTAGATTTGGAGAAATTGGTGAAGATCATATTGAGGGAGTTTATCATACTACTTCTGGTATTAGTAGCAAACAAATAAAATCATTTGTTGATGAAGCATTAAAAATGGATATTCAAGTAGAAGATTATATTCCTAGTATATATCAAGAAAGATATCATTTTTGTGATAAGAAAACAGCTATAAAAAATATTCATAATCCAAAATTACCAATTGATTTAAAGAAAGCACGACTTAGAATGAAATATGAAGAATTATTTGTGTTTATGTTAAAAATAAATATGTTAAAGCATAATAAGAGTAATAAATTAGGTTTATCTCGTGAAGTAGATGTTGATAAAGTAAAAGATTTTATTGCTGGATTACCATTTGAATTAACTAAAGATCAGTTAAAGTGTTCAAAAGAAATTTATTTAGATTTGATTAGTGAAAAAAGAATGAATAGATTAGTTCAAGGTGATGTTGGTAGTGGTAAAACAGTTGTTTCAATTATAAGTATGTATATAAATTATTTATCTGGATATCAAAGTGCACTTATGGCTCCTACAGAAATATTAGCTATTCAACATTATCATAATTTACTAAATATGTTTAAAGATTATGATATTAAGATTGAATTACTTACTGGTAAGTTAAAGAATAAAGAAAGAAAACAGGTTTTAGAAGATTTGAAAGAAGGTAATATTGATATCATAGTTGGTACGCATGCTTTAATAAGTGAAGATGTAGAATATAATAATTTAGGTTTAGTTATAACTGATGAACAACATCGATTTGGAGTTAATCAACGTGCTAATTTAAGAAATAAAGGTATAACTCCTGATATTTTATATATGAGTGCTACACCAATACCTAGAACTTATGCTTTGACTTTATATGGAGATATGGATGTATCTAATATAAGAACAATGCCAAATGGAAGAAAACCAATTATTACTATACTAAGAAGAAGTAATGAAATAAGAGATGTATTAGAAAGAATGTATAAAGAGTTAAAAAATAATCATCAGATATATGTTGTTGCTCCGCTTATAGAAGAATCTTTAGAATCATCTTTAGAAAATGTAAAGAGTTTAGAAGAAAAAATGAATAAAGCTTTTGGTAAAAAATATAAAGTAGGAGTTTTACACGGAAAGCAAGATAATGATACTAAAGATAAAATAATGAATAATTTTAAAGATAATAAAATTCAAATATTAATTAGTACAACTGTTGTTGAAGTAGGAGTAGATGTAGCAAATGCTACTATGATGGTTATATTTGATGCTTATAGATTTGGTTTATCTAGTATTCATCAACTTAGAGGTAGAGTAGGTAGAAATTCTCTTCAATCATATTGTATTCTTATAAGTGATAAGGAAGCAGAAAGACTTAATGTGTTAGTATCTACTAATGATGGATTTAAGGTTAGTGAAGAGGATTTTAAACTAAGAGGTAGTGGTGATTTATTTGGCATAAGGCAAAGTGGTGATATGCAGTTTAAAGTTGCTGATTTAAGAAAAGATTTTAATATTTTATTGAAAGCTAAGGATGATAGTTTAGAGTATTTACGTAGTATTGATTATGCTAAGGATTTAAAAATTGTAAACTTAATGACTAATAGTTCTAATTTAGATTGACTTTTAAGAAAAAATTATTTATAATCACATTAGCGTGGATATAATAATTATTCACGCTTGGAGACATTCTTACCGCCTAATTATGTGAGAATGTTCACCAGCCCCCTGAA
>CAMNHZ010000020.1 GCA_946540075.1 uncultured Bacillota bacterium | reverse complement strand
CTATTCCACCATTTATAGCATATAAAAGTGCCTTAGCAATATTAACACGAGCTCCAAAATATTGCATTTGTTTACCTACTCTCATTGCTGATACACAACATGCGATTGCATAATCATCTCCATATATAGGTCTCATAACATCATCATTTTCATATTGAATAGAATCTGTAAGAATAGATATTTTAGAACAATACTTTTTGAAATTTTCAGGTAAGTATTCACTCCATAATACAGTCATATTTGGTTCTGGAGCACTACCTAAATTAATTAATGTATGTAAATATCTGAATGAGTTTTTTGTTACTAATGGTTTTAAATCTTCAGTAACTCCTCCAATAGATTCTGTAACCCATGTAGGATCACCTGCAAATAATTCATTATATTCTGGAGTACGTAAATGATTAACTAATCTTAACTTTATAATAAATTGATCGATTAGTTCTTGAGCTCCTAATTCTGTTAATTTACCATTTTTTAAATCTCTTTCAATATAAATATCTAAGAATGTAGATGTTCTACCTAGACTCATTGCTGCACCATTATTTTCTTTTACTGCAGCTAGATATGCAAAGTATAACCATTGTACTGCTTCTCTGGCATCTGTAGCTGGTTTTGATATATCAAAGCCATATTTTCCTGCCATTGATTTCATTTCATTTAAAGCTCTGATTTGTTCTGATACATCCTCTCTTAATTGGATTCTATCAGCTGTCATATCACCTTTTATTCTAGTTAAATCTTTTTGTTTTTCGGCAATTAAATAGTCTATTCCATATAAAGCAACTCTTCTATAATCACCAATTATTCTTCCTCTTCCGTATGCATCTGGAAGTCCAGTTAAAAGACCTACATGTCGTGCTTTTCTTACATCTTCTGTATAAGCATCAAAAACACCTTGATTATGAGTCTTTCTATACATATTAAAATACTTATCAACTTGTTCATCTAATTTATAACCATAAGCATCTAATTCATTATAAACCATACGTATCCCACCATATGGATTAACTATTCTTTTTAATGGTGCATCAGTTTGAAGTCCAAATATAACTTCATTTTCCTTATCTATATAACCAGGTTCAAAAGCATCTATACCAGACATAATCTTAGTTTCTATGTCCAATACACCTTTCGCTAACTCTTGTTTTTTTAATTCTTCTACTTTATTTAATATCTTAAGTGTTTTAGAACTAACACCACTTAAAAATTCATCTGTACCTTCATATAATGTATAATTATTAATTATAAAGTCTTCTACATCAATTCTTTCTTTCCAATTAGTACCTTTAAATTCATTCCATGCTTCCATATAAACCCTCCTATCATATGTACATAGTATATCATAAAACAATTAAAAAAAATAATGCATTTGCAACAGTTTACATTTATATGCATTATTTTTTTATCTATCTATTAACTATTTAGTTTATCCAAAAATTCTTGTTCTGTCCAAATAGAAATATTAAGTTCTAAAGCCTTATCATACTTACTACCAGGAGATTCACCAACTATTACAACATCTGTTTTTTTACTAACACTTCCAGTAACATTACCACCTAATGATTCTATTTTTGCTTTAGCATCATTTCTAGTTATTGATGATAAAGAACCAGTTAATACAAATGTTTTATTTGTAAACTCTATATTGTCGGTTGTCTCTTTACCTAAATAGTTCATATTGATTCCAATACTCTTTAAATCTTCAATTAGTTTTAAATTATTATCATTTCTAAAATATTCATATACACTTTTAGCAATACGATCACCTATATCTTTAATATCAATTAACTCTTCATATGAAGCTTTCTCTAAAGCTTCAATATTCTTAAATTTTGAAGCTAATATCTTAGCTGTTTTACTTCCTACAAAACGTATACCTAATGCGAATAATAATCTTTCTAAAGAGTTATTTTTACTATTTTCAATAGAATTCATTAAATTGTTGATACTTTTTTCTCCAAAACCTTCTAATTCCATAAGTTCTTCTTTATATTTACCTAACTTATAAAAATCATCAAATGTTTTTATATATCCCATATTGTAGAAATCTTCAACAATACTATCACCAAATCCTTCAATGTTCATGGCATTTCTACTTACAAAGTGAATTAATCCTTCAATTCTCTTAGCATCACATTTTTTATTAACACAATAGTATGCTGCTTCATTATCTTTACGAACTAACTTACTTCCACATATAGGACAAGTTGTTGTCATAACAAATGGTATTTCTTTACCTGTTCTTCTTGATAACTCTACTTTTACTACTTCAGGGATGACATCACCTGCTTTTTTTATTGCGACAGTATCACCTATTCTTATATCTTTATTCTTAACATAATCTTCATTATGAAGTGTAGTTTTACTAATAGTAGAACCCATTAATATAACTGGTTCTAAAATAGCATTAGGTGTGACTTGTCCAGTTCTTCCAACTGTAAACTTGATATCTTTTAATTTTGTTAAAACAAGTTCAGCTGGAAACTTATATGCAGTTGCCCATTTAGGATACTTAGCAGTATTACCTAGTTTCTTTTGAGCACTTAAATCATCTAACTTTATAACAATACCATCTATTTCATATGGAAGATCATCACGATGCTTAGTCCAATAATTAATATAGTCTAAAAGTTCATCAATATCATTTACTTTACGAATGTTAGGATTAACAACAAATCCAAGCGATTTAATAAACTCTAAAGCATCTGAGTGATAATGAACATCATAGTCTTCAGCTTGTGGTAAATTATATAAAAAGCAATCTAAGTTTCTAGAAGCAGCTATAGAACTATCTAATTGTCTAACTGAACCAGCAGCTGCATTTCTAGGATTAGCAAATTTTTCTTTACCTAATTCTTCTTGCTTCTTATTTAAATTTTCAAAAGAACTTTTACTCATATAGATTTCACCACGGACTTCGACATCTATTGGTCGTGATAATCTAAGAGGAATACTTTTTATAGTCTTTACATTATGTGTTATATCTTCACCTGTTACTCCATCACCTCTTGTCGCTCCTTTTACTAATTTACCTTTTTCATATTTAAGTGAAACAGATAATCCATCTATTTTAAGTTCAACTACATATTTTGGATTACTTACTTCTTTTTTTATTCTTTCATCAAAAGCAACAATTTCACTTTCATTAAACACATTAGATAAACTCATCATCGGTATTTCATGTACCACTTTATTAAAGCCTTCAACTACAACCCCTCCAACTCTACTTGTTGGTGAATCTTCATGTTTTAACTCAGGATGTTCATTTTCTAATTTAATTAATTCTCTAATATATTTATCATATTCTTGATCAGTTATTGTTGGTCTATCTAATACATAATAATTATAATTAGCTTGATTTAATATTTCTGTTAGTTCATTTATACGTTTTTCAATCATGTTTATCACCTACTATTATTATATCAAAAAAAGCATGTTTAATCATTATAAACATGCTTAATTACTAATCTTTATGAAGAGTATTATATGTGTAGAAGAATAATAATAAACCTACTACAAATAATACTAACCATAATATTGGATTTGAATAATTTTTAACAATAAAATCCTTAAATGGCTCCATTAACTTGTTTAAATTATCATTAATTCTTGATAGTCCCATCAATATCACCTATACCTTTCTAATACTTTTATGACCTTTCATCAACTTCTTAATTCCTATCGGATGGGGAAATGCAATAGTAAGAATTGACTTATCAATTGTAACAATGATTCCCTCTCCAAATGTATCATGATTAATTTTATCACCAACACTATATTCTTGTGTTGTATCAATATTGTTATTTCTGTTAAATAGTTTTTTAGGAATAAATGATTCATCTGTCTCTTCTTTGAAATCTTTTTCCAAATAATCTTCTTTTATTTCGCCAATAAACCTACTAGGAGGATTATAACTATCCATACCATATAAAGTTCTTTTTCTAGCATTTATCAGCCATAATCTATGTTTTGCACGTGTCATTGCTACATAACACAGTCTTCTTTCTTCTTCTAATTGTTCTGAATCCATAAGAGAATTATTATGAGGCATAACTCCTTCTTCTAATCCTATTATAAATACATTATCAAACTCTAATCCTTTCGCAGAATGAACTGTCATAAGTGTGACAACATCTTTCCTATCTTTATGCTCTTCTACATCTGATACTAAACTAATTTCCCCCAAAAACTCATCTAATGATACAATACCATTCTTTTCTTCAAAAGCTTTTGTTATTGATTTAAATTCTTCTAAATTTTCTAGTCTAATATCTGCTTCTAATGACTTTTCACTCTCAAGTTCTTTTCGCATACCTGATTTATCCAATACTAAATCAACTAATTCAGTAAGCGATGAAGAATTAGTAAGTTCAATTAACTCTTCAATAATATTCTTAAATTCTAACTCTTTACCTGAATCTATTGCTTCATATAATGATATATTATTTAAATTAGCCTTAGTTTGAAGATTTTCAATTGTTTTTGATCCAATACCTCTTTTAGGAGTATTTATAACTCTAAGTAAGCTTACATCATCTAATTGATTATAGATTAATTTTAAGTAAGATATTAAATCTTTAATTTCTTTTCTATTATAGAAATAGAAACTACCAACTACTTTGTATGGAATATTCTCTTTTAATAAAGCTTCTTCCATATTACGTGATTGTGCATTTGTTCTATATAAAACAGCTATTTCATCTCTAGATGAACCATTATCAATTAGTTTTTTTATTTCATTTACTACATAATAAGTTTCAGCTTTCTCATCAATTGATCTATGATAAACAATTAGATCACCATCACCACTAGTTGTCCATAAATTCTTATCTTTTCGTTGCTTATTATGCTTTATAACATCATTAGCAGCATTTAATATATTTCCTGTTGAACGATAATTCTCTTCCAACATAATAACTTTTGGATTATTATAATCTTTTTCAAAATTTAATATATTACGATAATTTGATCCACGCCAAGAATATATACATTGGTCATTATCTCCAACAACACAAATATTTTTATACTTAGCACTAATCATCTTTGATAATATATATTGTGCTTCATTAGTATCTTGATACTCATCAATTAAAACATATTCAAATCTTTCTTGATACTCTTTTAATATTTCAGGATGCTTTTTAAACAAAACAATTGGAAGCATTAATAAATCATCAAAATCAAGTGAATTACTAGCAAATAATTTTTCCTTATATCTTTTATAAATACTTATTACCTTTTCTTCAAAATCAGTATTAACATATTTCTCATAATCAACTGGATCTAGTAATTCATTTTTTGCTCCACTTATTTTATTTCTAACCGCACGGGGATTATATTCTTTTATATCTAGATTCATTTCTTTCATGATCTTCTTAATTACAGTAAGAGAATCATCACTATCTAGTATCGTAAAATTAGATTTATAACCTAACTTATCATAATTTTCTCGCATAATAAGTAATCCAAATGAATGAAATGTTGATATTTGAATTTGATAGGCAACATTACCTAACATATTAAAAACTCTTTCTTTCATTTCTTTAGCAGCCTTATTAGTAAATGTTATTGCAAGAATATTATTAGGAGATACTCCGACCTCTTCAATTAAATATGCAATTCTAGTAGTTAAAACCCTTGTTTTACCACTTCCGGCTCCAGCTAATACTAGAAGTGGACCTTCAGTAGTCTTTACAGCTTCTAGTTGCATATCATTTAATCCTTCTAGCTTCATACTATCACCAATTTAATCATACCACATATTTTAGATTAATTAAATATATTTAAAGTGTAGTTAACACTTTTATACTTATTATTAATATTAAATAATTTTCGTTTATCCTTAACTATATTTTATAAGTTTCATATAATATGATGAAAAGGAGGAGATATTTTGAAAAAAATAATTTTATCTAGTTGTGCCTTATTAGTCATTTTAATAATATCTTTATTCTGTATTTTTAGGAAACAAGAAACTAATAATAAAATCAAAAAGATTTCAGTAGCTGAAGTAGCTCATTCAATTTTCTATGCTCCACAATATATTGCAGATAACCAAGGTTATTTCAAAGATGAAGGGTTAGATGTTGATTTTGTTCTAACACCTGGAGCTGATAAAGTTACTGCAGCTGTACTTAGTAAAGATGTTGAAATAGGATTATGTGGTAGTGAAGCAACTATCTATGTATACAATCAAGGTGAAAAAGACTATCTAGTTAATTTTTCTGGATTAACTAAACGTGATGGAAGTTTTATTGTATCGCGAAAGAAAATGAAAAACTTCAAATTAAAGGATTTAAAAGGTAAAAAAGTTATTGGAGGAAGAGCTGGTGGTATGCCAGAAATGACTTTTGAATGGGCCTTAAAAGAAGCAGGAATTAATCCTAATAATGATCTTGACATTGATACGTCTATTGCCTTTGCTTCAATGGCAGGTGCATTTATAGGAGGTAATGGTGATTTTGTTACTTTATTTGAGCCTCAAGCTACTCAAGTAGAAAAACAAGGAAAAGGTTATGTTGTCGCATCTGTAGGTGAATATGGTGGAAAAGTACCTTATACTGCATATAATGCTAGAAAAAGTTTTATAAAAAATAATCCTGAAATAATAAAAGGATATACTAAAGCAATTCAAAAAGGACTTGATTATGTTCATAATCATGATGCCAAAGATGTTGCACGCAAGTTAGTAACATATTTTCCTGATACATCACTAGATGATTTAACAAAAATGGTTAAACGATATCAAGATAATGATTCATGGTTTAAAACTACCTACATTAATAAAAAAGATTTTGAACATATTGAAGAGATTGCTGAAAACGCAAATGAACTTGAAAAACGTGCTCCATACGAAAAATTAGTTAATAATAATTTTTCAAAGTAGTGATAATATGGATAACAACATTTTAATTGTTAATAATTTAGGAAAAACATATCAAACTATTAATGAAGAAATAAAAGCTGTGGATAATTTTTCTTTAAGTTTAAAAGATGGTGAACTTTTATCAATTGTTGGACCAAGTGGATGTGGAAAAAGTACAATCTTATCAATTCTGTGTGGATTAGAAACTGATTATGATGGTTCTATTAAACTTAGTGATGGTAAAACTTTAGGTTATATGTTACAACAAGATTCTTTATTTGAATGGTTAACTATATTAGATAATTGTCTATTAGGTCTTAAAATTAATCATACATTAGACAATAACACTAAACAATATGTAATAAATTTATTAAATACTTATGGTTTAAAAGATTTTATTAATTCATATCCTAGTTGTTTATCTGGAGGAATGAGACAAAGAGTTGCCTTGATTCGCACACTTGCGACTAAACCTGATATTCTTCTTTTGGATGAACCATTTTCTGCTTTAGACTCACAATCAAGACTAGCTGTTAGTGATGATGTATATAGAATCATAAAAAAAGAACATAAAAGTGCGATTATGGTTACACATGATTTAGCTGAAGCAATAAGTTTTTCAGATAGAGTAATTGTTTTATCAGAAAGACCATGTCATATAAAAAATATTCATACTATTAATTTAACTAATGCTTCTACTCCTATAAAAAATAGAGAATGTAAAGAGTTTAATAATTACTATAATTTGATATGGAAAGAACTTGATTTCCATGTATAGTTATAAACATAAACTATTTCTAAAAAGAATAAGAAGAAAAAAAATATTTATTATAACTTTTCAATTACTTATATTATTTATTTTTATATTATTATGGCAATTTCTAAGTGATTATGGTTATATTAATTCTTTTATTGGTTCAAGTCCAAAACGTGTTTTACAAACGCTTATAAAGCTATATAATAGTGGTGATTTACTTAAACATATATATATAACCTGTTTAGAGACTATAATAAGTTTTAGTCTTGCTACTGTTATTGGTATTTTTATTGCTTCTATCTATTGGTTATTTCCTATTGTACATAAGATATGTGAACCTTATTTAACTATTATGAATAGTCTTCCTAAGATTGCATTAGGTCCTATAATAATAATATGGGTTGGGGCTAAAATGAGTTCAATTATTGTTATGGCACTTCTTATATCACTAATTTTAACTATTATAAATGTACATCATAGTTTTGTTAATACTGATTATAATAAAATTAAACTATTAAAGTCATTTAATGCGAGTAATTATCAAATATATAGATATTTAATATTTCCTGGTAATATAAACGGTATAATAAACGCTTTAAAAGTAAATATTAGTATGTCTTTAATAGGTGTCATTATGGGAGAATTCTTAGTATCAAAAGAAGGTATTGGATATTTAATTATGTATGGTTCTCAAGTATTTAATTTAAATTTAGTAATTAGTGGTATTATAGTTTTATGTATTGTTGCTACTGTTATGTTTTTAATTATCAACTTTATAGAAAATAAATTAATTAAAAACAAAAAATAAAATTGGTCAGTTAAAGACCAATTTTTTAATTTAATTTATCGTTAGCTTTAGCATTTAAATCTATACTAGCTCTTCTACCTATTTTATAAGCATAATATCCAGCTGCTCCTATCATTGCTGCATTATCAGTACAATACTTAATTGGTGGAACACATAAATGAATATTATTCTGTTTACACAATTCATCTAATTTGGATCTAAGACCTTTATTAGCTGCAACTCCACCAGCAACAATCAAATTATCAACATTATATTCTTTCAAAGCTCTCATAGTCTTTTTAGTTAAAATTTCGACTACTCTATTTTGAAATGATGTAGCTAAATTAGTGACATTTATTTCATTACCTCTTTGTTCTTCGTTATGAGCTAAATTAATAACTGCACTTTTTAATCCACTAAAACTAAAATTATAACTATCATCATCAAGTGGAACTGGAAGTTTATAAGTATCTTCCCCTTCACTTGCTAATTTATCTACTCTAGGTCCGCCTGGATACTGAAGTCCCATAACACGTGCTGCTTTATCGTAGCATTCTCCTACAGCATCATCTAACGTACCTCCGATACGTTCGAATGAATAATTATCTTTCATGTATATTAAATCAGTATGTCCTCCACTAACTACTAACGCTATTAGAGGAAACTTTAATGGTTCAACTAAGTTATTAGCATATATATGTCCTGCAATATGATGAACAGGTACTAATGGAATATTATGAAGATAAGCTAATGTCTTTGCTGCTTGGACACCTATTAATAATGATCCAATAAGACCTGGTCCATATGTAACCGCAATTGCATCTATATCATTTATAGTCATATTAGCTTTTTTAAATACTTCTTCAAATACCATTGTAATATTTTCAATATGATGACGACTAGCTACTTCTGGAACTACACCTCCAAAAGATGCATGTATATCCATTTGTGATAATACTACTGTCGCAATTTCTACGCAACCATTCTTTACAATTGACACACTAGTTTCATCACAACTAGATTCAACTGCTAATATATATGTATCCATCATGATATCAACTTCCTTATCATTAATACTGCATCTTTATTTCCATAATAATTCTTTCTAATTGTAGCTTTTTCAAAAGCAAACTTTTTATATAAATTAATCGCTGAAATATTTTCAACATTAACTTCTAATGAAACACTTATAACATTATTTTTAATTAAATCTTCGATCATATAGTTCATTAATTTTGATGCAATATTCTTTCTTCTATAATTTTTATCAATAACAATATATTCTAATTCTGCATATTCATATTTAATTGAATATATTATTATTCCGATAATCACACCATCAATAGTATAAGCAATATACTTATTAAATGGATTTGATTCTAAATCCTCAAGTTTAAGCGAAGTATTAAATTCTAATATAAGTTCATTTATCCTTGATAAATCTCTTTTTTCTAATTTTCTAAACATTTGATTCTCTTTTTTGTAAATTTTCTTCTGCTTCTGTCATTTTTAAATAATTTGGATTTACAGAATGAGGGTTTAGTGATTTATCTCTTTGATGACGTTCAATAACCTTCAAAACATCAATTTCTGGTTTAATACTATCTTTTATCTCATCAACATCATCATATGATACAAATGTATAAGTCTTATTATTTTCTAATGATTCTTGTAAATCTTGTATCTTTATATATTTATCTTCTACTACGTTACCATTTTTATCATATACACCTGCAAATACAGCTTTTCTTCTAGCATCTATCCAAGGAATAATATAATCTGTATCAAAGTCTGTTGTGGCAAGTAATTCTAATTCAGATATTGTTACAATCTCTTTATTAAGTGTCCATGCCATCATTTTCGCAATTGTAACACCAATTCTAATACCAGTAAAAGATCCTGGACCATTTACAACATAAATTCTATCAATAGCACTAGGTTCAGTATTAGACATTTTAAATAATTTATCAATAAGTGGTAAAGCACGACTAGATAAATCATGTCCATTAACTTCATTGATAATATTTATTAATTGGCTATTCTTAGTTAAAGCTACAACAATTCTAGATGATGAAGTATCTATAAATAGATTTATCATAATACAGCCTCACACAATTCTTCGTACTTAACTCCATGTGGTCTTAATATAAGAACACGTTTATCTTCATCAATAACTTTAAATTTAATATCTAATCTTTCTTCAGGTAAATATTCCTTAATTGTATTTGCCCATTCAATTACGACAACTCCACCTTTAGTAAAATACTCTTCTATTCCAGTACCGTCTATGCTTCCATCTAAACGATATACATCCATATGATATAAAGGTAACTCACCATCATATTCTTTTACTATAGTAAATGTAGGAGAAGTAATACTTTCTTTAACTCCCAATGCATTAGCAATTCCCTTAGTAAAAACAGTCTTACCACTTCCTAATTCTCCGTCCAAACAGATAATCATATTCGGAAATTTCTCTGATTCAAAATTCTGAGCTAATTCAATAGTATCCATTTCATTTTTTGAAGTATATTTATATTCCATTTCTATCACCAATTTAATTATAACTAATATATGTAGTAAATTCAATAGATTTGCATACAAAAAAATTGACAATTCGTCAATTAATAAACAAAAAAAATTGGCGACTCCCTATTTTTGCATACGCTATCGTCGGCGTAAAAGTGCTTAACTTCTGTGTTCGAGATGGGAACAGGTGTATCCACTTTGCTATCGTCACCAATTTATATATGAGAAATAATTCTCTGAAAACATGATAATGTGTTACTCAATCATGATTATAACAAATAACATAATATGATTAAATCTTCGTTCTATTAGTACTAGTCAGCTCAACATGTTGCCATGCTTCCACCTCTAGCCTATCAACCAGTTAGTCTTACTGGGAACTTATTTCATAAAGAAGGGAAAACTCATCTTGAAGTTGGCTTCTCGCTTAGATGCTTTCAGCGATTATCCATTCCATACATAGCTACTCTGCGCTGCCACTGGCGTGACAACAGATACA
>CAMNHZ010000019.1 GCA_946540075.1 uncultured Bacillota bacterium | reverse complement strand
AAAAATAATATAAAAAGAAAAAATGAACTAAATAATTAGTCCATTAATTCTTGTTCTAAAGCTTCTAGAGGTTCTTCATCTAAAACATTTAATTCTAAATCATATTTAGCTTCTTTATATTCTTTAGCTCCTGTTCCAGCTGGAATTAATTTACCTACGATAACATTTTCTTTAAGTCCTGTTAAGTGGTCAACTTTTCCATGGATAGCAGCATCTGTTAAGATTCTTGTTGTTTCTTGGAATGAAGCTGCTGATAAGAATGAATCAGTTTCCAAAGATGCTTTAGTTATACCTAGAAGTATTGGTTTACCTGTAGCAGGTATTTTACCTTGTAGGATTAAATCTTTATTTACTTCAGTAAATTCATTTATATTTACCATTGTACCTGGTAAGAATAATGAATTACCACTAGTTACTATCTTAATCTTAGAAATCATACGTCTAGCAATTATTTCAACGTGTTTATCTGAAATATCAACACCTTGAGAACGATATACTTTTTGGATTTCTTTTAAGATATATTGTTGTACTGTAAGTGGATCAGTTACAACTAATAATTCTTTTGGAGAAATAGCTCCGAAAGTTAATCTGTCTCCTGCTTTTACTTCTTGTTTTAATTCTACAGCTAATTTAGCACCATAATTAGAAGTGTGTTTTCTAGTATCAACATCATTTTTAACAGTAATGACATATTTACCATTTTCATCATCTATCTTAGTTACAACACCATTTATTTCTGCAATTGTAGCTTTACCTTTTGGATTACGAGCTTCAAATATTTCTTCTACACGAGGAAGACCTTGAGTGATGTCGTCTGCACCAGCAACTCCTCCTGAGTTGAAGTTACGCATTGTAAGTTGGGTACCTGGTTCACCAATTGATTGAGAAGCCATAATACCAACTGCTTCACCTGTTTCAACAATAGAACCTGTTGCAAGGTTACGACCATAACACTTACGACATACACCATGTCTAGTCTTACAAGTAAGAACTGTTCTAATTGGTACTCTAGTTATTCCTGCATCTATAATTTTATCAGCAATTTGTTCAGTAATATAAGTGTTACGTTCACAAATCATTTCTTTAGTTTCAGGATTTATAATATTTTTACTTGAATATCTACCAATAATACGATCTTTTAATGATTCTATTACTGTATTATCATCGTTAAGAAGTGCGGTTGCCATAATACCTTGATCAGTACCACAATCTTCTTCTTTAACAATTACATCTTGTACAACGTCAACTAAACGACGAGTTAGATATCCTGCTTCAGCTGTTTTTAAGGCTGTATCAACGGCACCTTTACGAGCACCATGAGTTGCTAAGAAGAACTCAGATACGCTGGCACCTTCACTAAATGAAGATGTGATTGGAATTTCTACAGCTTCACCAGTTGGTTTCATCATAAGTCCACGCATACCAGCCATTTGGTTATAGTTACTCATGTTACCACGAGCACCTGAATCAATCATCATTGAAATTGAATTTTCTTTATTTTCTTTGATAATATCAGCAAGTTCGTCTGCTATTTTATCTCTAGCACCATTCCAAATTTGAACAACTTTTTCATATCTTTCACGATCTGTAATTAAACCACGTCTAAATTGTTTATTAACTTGATTTACTTTATCTTCTGCTTCTTTTAGAATTTGTGGTTTATTCTTAGATGGAATTATATCTCCAATACCAATTGATATTCCTGAAAGTGCAGAATATTTAAATCCTAAATCTTTTAGTTTATCTAGCATAACTGAAGTTTCAGTTATTTTATATCTCTTATATACTTGAGCAATTAATTTACCATAAGCACTCTTAGCAAGTGGGTTTACAACAGGCATATTCTTAATTGCTTCTTTTATATTAGTACCCTTATCAATAAAATACTTAGCTGGAGTAATTACTTCAATATTTTCAGCACTTCCATCATTAATATATTGGAATGAATCTGGGAATATTTCATTAAATTTAAGTTTACCTACTGTAGTTACTAAGTATTTATCCATATATACATCAGGGAATATTTTATGTTTGAATGAATTTACTGGTATAGCAATTCTAGTATGAAGAGTGATTTCTCTTCTTTCATAAGCCATTAATGCTTCATTAGAATCTTTAAATACACGACCTTCTCCTGGTTCATTAGCTTTTTCTATAGTAATATAGTAATTTCCTAATACCATGTCTTGTCCTGGTGTCGCAATTGGTTTACCATCTTTAGGAGATAGAATGTTATTAGCACCTAACATAAGAATACGAGCTTCTGCTTGTGCTTCTTCTGTAATAGGTACGTGAACAGCCATTTGGTCACCATCGAAATCGGCATTAAATGCAGCACATACTAATGGATGTAATCTTATTGCTTTACCATCTATAAGTTTTGGTTCGAATGCTTGAATACCAAGTCTATGAAGAGTTGGAGCACGGTTTAACATTACTGGATGTTCTTTAATCTTTTCTTCAACAATATCCCATACTCTTTCGTCTTGATTATCAATCATACGTTTAGCAGCTTTAATATTAGAAGCAATTTCTTTACTTACTAAACCATTTATTACATGTGGTTTAAATAATTCAAGAGCCATTTCTTTTGGTATACCACATTCATACATTTTTAAATTTGGCCCAACAACGATAACTGAACGTCCTGAATAGTCAACACGTTTACCAAGTAAGTTTTGACGGAAACGACCTTGTTTACCTTTTAACATACTAGATAATGATTTTAGTTGTCTATTACCTGCTCCTGATATTGGTCTACCACGACGACCATTATCAAATAAAGCATCTACAGCTTCTTGAAGCATACGTTTTTCATTTTGAATGATGATGCTTGGTGCACCTAAATCAATTAACTTTTTCAAACGATTATTACGATTAATAACTCGACGATATAAATCATTTAAGTCACTTGTCGCAAATCTTCCACCATCTAATTGAATCATTGGTCTAAGTTCTGGTGGAATAACTGGAAGTACTGTTAATATCATCCATTCAGGTCTATTACCAGATTCTTGGAATGCTGATAATACATCTAATCTTTTGATTAAACGAATACGTCTTTGACTACCAGTATCTTTAATTTCTTCAATTTCTTTTGTTATTTCAGCTACTTCTTTATCTACATCTACTTCTTCAAGTAGTTCTTTAATAGCTTCTGCCCCTATTCCTACACGGAAACTATTTCCATATTTTTCATAGTAAGCACGATATTCTTTATCTGATATTGTTTGTTTCTTTTCAAGAGGAGCTGCCCCTGGATCAAGTACTACATATGATACAAAGTATAATACTTCTTCTAACTCACGTGGAGACATATCAAGTACAAGTCCCATACGAGATGGTACTCCTTTGAAGAACCAGATGTGAGAGACTGGTGTTGCAAGTTCAATATGTCCCATACGTTCACGACGAACTTTAGAACTAGTAACTTCTACACCACATCTATCACATACAATATTCTTATAACGTAATCTTTTATATTTACCGCAAGAACATTCGAAATCTTTAGTAGGTCCGAATATTTTCTCACAGAATAAACCATCACGTTCAGGTTTTAATGTTCTATAATTTATAGTTTCAGCTTTTTTTACTTCACCATAAGACCATTTTCTAATTTTTTCGGGTGAGGCAATGGCAATTTTTAATCCTTCAAAATCATTTACGTTCATTAATCCTCATTCCCTTCTTTTTCTGTTTCGTTTTTTATCTCTACTACTGTTTGTTCTGATTTAACTTCATCAGTAGTAGCAGGTTGTGCATCAACTGATTCTTTATTTTCTTCAGTTTCTTCTTTTACTTCTTCTTTGTTTTCAGTATTATTATCTTCAGTTTTTACAGGAGTTTTTGAAGCATTTTCTTTAGGTTCTCTGCTTCTTCCTTCCATAACTTCAGTAATTTCTTTACTTAACATCATTGAATCATTTTCAGCTTGTTCTAAGTCTCTTAATTCTAAATATTCACCATCTTTATTTAAGACAGTTATATCAAGTCCAAGAGCTTGGAATTCTTTGATTAATACTCTAAATGATTCTGGAATACCACTTTGTGGCATATCTATACCTTTTACAATAGATTCATATACTTTAACACGACCTAATGTATCATCTGATTTAATTGTAATTATTTCTTGAAGAATATGAGCAGCACCATAAGCATAAAGTGCCCAAACTTCCATTTCTCCAAATCTTTGACCACCCATTTGAGCTTTACCTCCAAGAGGTTGTTGAGTTACTAATGAGTAAGGTCCAGTAGCACGAGCATGTAATTTATCATCAACCATGTGGTTAAGTTTAATCATATACATAACTCCAACACTGATACGATTATCAAATGGTTCACCAGTACGTCCATCATATAGAACCATCTTACCATCTTCATCAAGTCCAGCTTCTTTTAACGCATCAACTATTTCAGTAGTAGTAGCACCATCAAATACTGGTGTAGCTACATAAATATCTAGTTTTTTAGCTGCTGCACCTAAATGCATTTCTAAGATTTGACCTAGGTTCATACGAGATGGAACTCCTAGTGGGTTAAGTAAGATATCAACTGGTCTACCATCAGCCATATATGGCATATCTTCTTTTGGTAATATTAGTGAAATAACACCTTTATTACCGTGACGTCCAGCCATTTTATCTCCTACTGAGATTTTTCTCTTTTGAGCGATGTAAATACGAATCATTTTACTTACACCTGGAGATAATTGATCACTATCTTCTTTAGTGAATACTTTAATATCATGAACGATACCTCCACCACCATGTGGTACACGTAGTGATGTATCTCTTACTTCACGTGTTTTTTCACCAAAGATTGCGTGTAATAATTTTTCTTCACTAGTAAGTTCTGCAACTCCCTTAGGTGTTACTTTACCTACTAAGATATCATCATCTTTAACAACAGTACCGATTCTAACAATACCATTTTCATCAAGATTTTTACGAGCTTCTTCACTTACGTTTGGAATATCACGAGTAAACTCTTCAGGCCCTAGCTTAGTATCACGACATTCAATCTTATAGTCTTCAATATGAATTGATGTATAAACATCATCTGTTACTAATTTTTCACTTAATATTACGGCATCCTCATAGTTGTATCCATCAAAGTTCATGAATGCTACTGTAACATTACGTCCTAAAGCAAGTTCACCTTTATCAGTACTTGGACCATCAGCAATAGTCATACCACGAGTTACTTTATCACCCTTACGAACTATTGGACGTTGATGATAACAAGTTCCTTCATTACTCTTTTCAAATCCTTCTAAGTAATATGTATCTTCACCTTTAGCAGTTTTTACAACAATTTTTATACCATCTACATAAGATACAACCCCATCAGCTTTAGCAAGTACTACAGCACCACTATCACGAGCTGCGATAGCTTCAATACCTGTACCAACACGAGGAGCTTCAGCCTTAAGTAATGGGATTGCTTGACGTTGCATGTTTGAACCCATTAGTGCACGTTTACCATCGTCGTGCTCCAAGAATGGAATACCTTGAGTTGTAATAGATACAACTTGTTGTGGTGATACATCGATAAAGTCAACTTTATCTTTGCTTACCATTATACTTTCACCACGATAACGTACTGGAATGCTTTCTGGTACAATTACATCGTCTTTTGTTTCAACTACTGCTTGTGAAATATAATATTCTAATTCTTCATCAGCAGTCATATAAACCACTTCATCAGTAAGTTTACAATTCTTAACTCTACGATAAGGAGTCATAATAAATCCATATTCATCAATCTTAGCATAACTTGCAAGTGATGTAATAAGTCCGATGTTTGGTCCTTCTGGAGACTCAATTGGACATAATCTTCCGTAATGAGAAGGATTAACGTCACGAACTTCCATACCTGCTCTATCTCTTGATAAACCTCCAGGTCCTAAAGAAGATAGACGTCTCTTATTAGTAAGTTCTGAAACTGGATTAATTTGATCCATGAATTGTGATAACTGACTACTACCAAAGAATTCTGTAATAGCAGCTGTAAGTGGTCTAATATTAATTAGTGTTTTTGGTGTTACGTCATTAATTTCTTGAGTAGACATTCTGTCTCTAATAACTCTTTCAATACGACTAATACCAATTCTGAATTGGTTTTGTAAAAGTTCACCTACTTGACGAACACGACGATTAGATAAATGGTCGATTTCATCAAATGAACCAATTCCTTCAAGTAAATTTAAATAATAAGAAGTTGCTGCATAAACGTCAGATATAGTTAAACGTTTTTCAGTAATTGATTGATCGTTTCCAATTACTGGAATAACTTTTGTTGGATTATTCTTAGAATAAACTTTAACTATTTGAACTTTATTATAGCTATCTAAATCATTATTAACACTAACTTCTTTAATACCATATCCATTAGCAAATAATTCTTTATTATCATCTAAAACATTCTTAGTAAGAATAGTATCTTTAGCGATTACTACTTTACCATCAACTTTGATATCTTCAGCTAATTTTGCATCCAATAATCTATCTAAGATATTTAATTTCTTATTAAATTTATAACGTCCAACTTTAGCTAGATCATAACTAAATACATCAAAGAATCTAGAAATTTGATTCTTAGCACTTTCTAAAGTTGAAGGTTCACCTGGTCTTAATTTAGAATGAATATCAATTAATGCTTCATCTGTATTTTTATTAGCATCTTTAGCAATTGTCTTTTCAATATATTCATTCTCACCAAATAAAGATATAATATCTTCGTCATTAGATAGTCCTAATGCACGAAGAAGAGTTGTTAAAGGTACCTTTCTAGTACGATCAATACGTACATAGATAATATCCCTAGCATCTGTTTCGAATTCTAGCCAAGTACCTCTAGTAGGTATAATTTGAGATGTTATAACTACTCTTTCATTTTTATCTACTTCTTTACCAAAGTAAACAGATGGAGAACGAACTAATTGTGATACAATAACACGTTCAGAACCATTAACGATGAAAGTACCACTTTCAGTCATAATAGGCATGTCTCCTAAATAGATTTCTTGTTCCTTTACTTCTCCTGTTTCTTGATTAAAAAGTCTTGCTTCCACCTTTAAAGGTGCTGCATAAGTTGCAAATCTTTCCTTACAAGCTTTTATAGAATATCTTGGTTCATCAAAGAAATAGTTTCCAAATTCCAACATTAAATTACCAGTAAAGCTTTCTACTGGGAAAATATCATCGAATACTTCTTTAATTCCTTCATCTAAAAACCACTTATAAGATTTTGTTTGTATTTCTAGAAGATTATCTAGTTCGATTGCATTTTGTGTTTTTGCGTAATTACGTCTTTTACGGTGATCACCATATTTTTTTACTGTGTATGCCACTCATTTCACCCCTATAACTATATTAGAATTTAAAGAGCATTACTCATAAAATAAGTACATGCCATCAATTTATAATTTTATCGTATTTTTGTCTAATTGTCAACGATTAATAGCCTGAATTATATAGAAACCTTTATTTTTTTTAATAAGTTTAGTTTCATACTCTTTTTCTAAATCTTTCATTAATGATTTAGCACCTTGATTCTTATTAATAACAAGCCATAATTCACCATTATCTACTAAATATTTTTTTGCATCAAATAATAATCTATAAAGTATAGTTTTACCAACTCTAACTGGTGGATTTGTAATTATAAAATCATATTTCTTATTAATATTTTGATATCCATCACTATTAAAGATATTAACTTTAACGTTATTCTTATCAGCATTAATCTTAGCTAGTTCAATACTTCTATTATTAACATCAATCATATCAACTAAAGAATTAGTATTATGTTTTATAAATATTCCTATTGGACCATATCCACAACCAACATCTAATACATTACCATTAATTCTATCTAATGGGATCGTTTCTAAAAGTGTTCGTGTACCAAAGTCTAGACCACGTTTAGAAAATACTCCATTATCAGTTATAAATGTATATCGTTGATCTTTAATAATTACTTGATGACTTTCGCGATTATTTTTTAAACTATCATTATTTTCAAAATATTGTGTCAAAATATACTCCTTTTATAAACACTTAAAGCCCATACTATTAAATAGCACAGGCTCGATAATATTTAATTTAAATTATTTAAATTCTACTGTAGCACCAGCTTCTTCGAATTTAGCTTTCATTTCGTCAGCTTCACTTGAAGAAACATTTTCTTTGATAACTCCACCGTTATCTGCTATATCTTTAGCATCTTTAAGTCCTAAACCAGTGATTTCTCTAATTACTTTAATTACAGCTATTTTGTTTGGTCCAACTTCTTTAAGTTCTACATTTACAGTACTTGGAGCAGCGTCAGCAGCAGCACCAGCTTGTGCAGCAGGAGCAGCAGCAACTGCGCTTGGGTCTACACCATATGCTTCCTTCATTGCTTCAACTAATTCATTGATTTCAAGAATAGTCATTTCATTTAAACTTTCAATTAATGTTTCTTTTGTTAATTTTGCCATTTTATATTCCTCCCTTATATATATTTAATTAATTTTTAGTTTTCTTCTTTTTGCTTAGCAACTAAATCTAAACAAATTGCAAAATTTCTTACGCTACCAATTAGGCAACCAGCAAACATAGTAAGTAATCCATCTCTTGATGGTATTGCAGCTAATTTATCTAACATTTCTTTATCTGCTACTTCTCCATCTACGATACCTACTTTTAATTTTAGTGCTTCATGTTCTTTAGCAAAGTCACTTAATATTTTGATTGGAGCAACTGAATCTTCACCGAAAGCTACTGCCTTTGGTCCATTTAATTCATCACCTAAATCAATATTCATAGAATCAAGAGCTCTTTTTGTTAATGTATTTTTATAGATCTTAGTATCAGCACCTACTTCTCTTAACTTCTTTCTTAAAGTAGTCATTTCAGCAACTGATAAACCTTGATATTCATATAATACAAATGCATTATTATTCTCAGCAGTTTTCTTGATTTCTTCTACTACTTCTTGTTTCTTTGCGATTATCTTTTGATTTGCCATATTACACCTCCTGTTAGTTCTCAGTATAATAACGTAAAAGTCTTTGCGTAATTTACCGCAAAGACTTTGGATTCTTAATCTAAATTAAGTTCCTCGGTAGGAAATATTAAGTCTTTCGACTCCTACTGTCTACGGTACTATATTTTCTTCGTTCTTGTTAATTATAACATAACACTTATTAAATGTCAAAGCTATTTACATCAACTTTAACACCAGGTCCCATTGTTGAAGAAATTGCTACATTTTTAACATATTCTCCTTTAACAGTTGTTGGTTTTGACTTGATGATTAAGTTTGTGAAAGCTTTTATATTTTCAATTAGTTTTTCATCATCGAATGAAACTTTACCTACAAGAGCATGTATATTACCATATGCGTCAGCACGATATTCAACACGTCCTTTTTTAACATCTTCTACTGCTTTCTTAGTATCCATTGTAACAGTTCCAGTTTTAGGGTTTGGCATTAAACCTTTAGGTCCTAAAACACGTCCAATTTTACCAAGAAGTGGCATCATATCTGGAGTTGCAATCATTGTATCGAATTCAAACCAGTTTTCCTTAGAAATCTTTTCAATCATGTCAGTATCACCAACATAATCAGCTCCTGCTTTCTTAGCAGCTTCAGCAGCTGCTCCCTTAGCAATTACTAATACTCTCTTAGTCTTTCCTGTTCCGTTTGGAAGAACGATTGCTCCTCTTAATTGTTGATCTGCTTTTTTAGTATCAAGATTTAATCTCATAGCTATTTCAACAGAACCATCAAATGAAGATATAGATGTTTCTTTAACTAATTTAACAGCTTCATCGATTGGATAACTTTTTTGTTTATCTATCTTTTTAACTGCTTCTAAATACTTCTTTCCTTTTTTCATTATTTAACCTCCTTATGTGGTATATGCGGATTATACCTCCCACATAGGTCTAGCCTATGAATTATTATTATCTATTAACCTTTTATTTCAATACCCATATTTTTTGCAGTACCTTCAACAGTTTTCATTGCTTCTTCTACTGTATAGGCATTTAAATCAGGTAACTTAGTTTCTGCGATTTCTCTAAGTTGTGCTTCTGTTAAAGAACCAACGATTTCTTTTGATCCTTTTGAAGAAGCTTTTTTAACACCAGATACTTTCTTAATTAAGAATGCTGCTGGTGGAGTTTTGATTACAAAATCGAAACTTCTGTCTTCATTAACATAAATTTCAACTGGTAATACATCTCCCATCTTATCTCTTGTTGCATCATTAAACTTAGTACAGAATTCTTGTAAGTTTATACCTGCAGGTCCTAAAACTGTTCCAACTGGTGGCGCTGGTGTAGCTTTTCCGGCTGGAATTTGTAATTTAATCTTTTGTGCTGCTTGTTTTGCCACGAAAAACACCTCCTATAATTTTTCCTGGAGTGGTCTAATGATTCCGCAATTCATAAAATCTCCCACTTCTAAATCTATATAAAATAATATATAGCTTATTCATAATAACACAAAAAGTGTTATTTGTAAATATCCTATGAAACCTTTTCGATTTCAGCTAATGGAATTTCAACAATTGTTTCTTGACCAAATAAGTCAATAGCAACTTCTAACATTGAAGATTCAACATCAAAACTTTTAACAGTACCAAACATACCTGAAAATGGTCCAGTAGAAACCTTAACTTTGTCTCCCTCATTAATTTCATTACCAATTTCAAGTCTACTCATACCCATACTACCTAATATCTTATCTACCTCTTGTGGAGTTAATGGGAAAGGTTTAGCTCCCTTACCACTAGATCCGATAAAACCAGTAACTCCTGGTGTATTACGTACTATAAACCATGCTTCATCAGTCATGATCATTTCAACTAAGATATAACCAGGAAACATCTTTTTTACTTTTTCCTTTGTTACACCATCTTTTTGTTCAACAACAGTTTGTTCTGGAACAACTACTCTAAATATATAGTCTTCCATTCCCATTGAACTTGCACGCATAAGTAACTTTTCTTTTACCTTATTCTCATGTCCAGAATAAGTATTAACAACATACCATTCCTTTTGCATTATTTCACCACCTGTGTTAAAGCTGCAACTATAAAATCAATACATGTAAAGAATATTCCAAAGAATATAACAAATGATATAGTTGCGATAGAATACTTGATCATATCCTTACGATTTGGCCATTTTACTTTTTTCATTTCTTTTTTGACACTAATGAAAAATCTAGCTAATTTTTTCATAATATCACCTACTTTTAGATTATGTGTGTTTTTCCAAAATAAAAACACCTTTTCGTGTCTAAATAAAATTTAACACATAATTGGTGTTTTGTCAATATATTTATAACTATTTATTACTATTATCAATAAAAGAAACAACTGCATTAACTGTATTATCAAAATTATTAAAATCTGTATCAAACCATTTTATATCCATTTGGTTATTAAACCATGTATATTGTTTTTTTGCATAATGACGACTATTCTTCTTTATGTCATCTAAACTCTGTTCTAATGATAACTTACCATCAAAATATGGGAACAATTCTTTATAACCAATTGGAGTCATTACAGCTTTACTTCTTATATTAGTATCATATATATCTTTAGCTTCCTTTAGTAAACCATTATTCATCATAACATCTACTCTTTTATTAATCCTATCATATAATTTATCTCTATCAGTAGTAAGACCTATAAATATACAATCATATAAAAGTTTATCTGTCTTTTCTTTAGAACTCATAGGTTTATTATAATTCATATAATAACTTAAATGTCTTTCAACACGTTTACGATTATTCTTATGAACTATCGTATTAGGATCAACTTTCTTTAATTCATTATATAACTCATCATCAGAATATGAAGAAAAATCATACTTCTTTTCTTCCTTTTTAAAATCATAATCATATAATAAAGCTTTTATATATAATCCTGTTCCACCTACTACTATTGGAGTTTTACCTCTTTTTAATATATCATCAATTACTCTTCTTGCATCTTTCTGATAATCATAAACAGTATAATCTTCATCAATATCTTTAATATCTAACAAATGATGAATAATTCCTTCTGCTTCTTCTTCTGTAACCTTAGCAGTTGCGACATTCATCTTCTTATATACTTGAGTAGAATCAGCATTAACTACTTCACCATCATACTTTTTAGCAAGTTCAATACTTAACTTAGTTTTACCTACAGCCGTAGGTCCAACAATAACTATTATCTTATTCATTATTTTATAAACATACTATCACCGAATGAAAAGAAACGATATTTATTATCTACTGCTTCTTTATAAGCATTCATGATATTTTCCTTTCCAGCTAGTGCGCTTACTAGCATAACTAAAGTAGACTTAGGTAAATGAAAATTAGTTATAAGCTTATCTATAGCTTTAAATTCATATCCTGGATAAATAAATATAGTTGTCCAACCACTACACTCTTTAAATTCACCATATAGATTCATAATTGTTTCAAGTGTTCGTACTGATGTTGTACCAACACTAATAATATTTCTACCTTCTTTTTTAGCTTTATTAAGAGCCATAGCTGTTTCTTTACTCATTTGATAATACTCTGAATGCATCTTATGATTCTTAACATCACTAACATTAACAGGTCTAAAAGTACCAAGTCCAACATGTAAAGTTACATATTCTATTTCAACACCTTTATCCTTTAATTTATTCATTAATTCTTCAGTAAAATGAAGACCAGCCGTTGGTGCGGCCGCACTACCAGCGTTTTTCGCATACACTGTTTGATATCTATCCTTATCCTTTAACTTTTCATGAATATATGGAGGAAGAGGCATTTCCCCTAACTCATCAAGTATTTCATATAATATACCATTATATATAAGTTTAAATATTCTAATACCTTCATCTTTTACTTCAATACATTCAGCTTTTAATTTATCAGAAAAATCAACTATCGTACCTACCTTTATTCTTTTAGCAGGTTTAGTTAAACATTCCCATGTATCATTACCCAAATCCTTTAACATTAAAAGTTCTATCGCAGCTTTTGTTTCTTCCTTTACTCCATATAATCTAGCAGGTATTACCTTAGTATCATTTAAAACTAATACATCACCCTTATTTAAATAATCAATTATATCAGTAAAATGTTTATGTTCAATTTCACCAGTTTCTTTATTAAGAACCAATAGCTTTGATGTATCACGCTTTTCAAGTGGTGTTTGTGCGATTAATTCTTCTGGTAAATTATAATCAAAATCAGATGTTTTCATAAGTTCACTTCTTTCCCTCCTAAGATTATAGCATTTATAAAATTAGATGTAAATTACTAATAACTCTTAAATAGTATCCATTCTAAATTAGAATCATATAAA
>CAMNHZ010000018.1 GCA_946540075.1 uncultured Bacillota bacterium | reverse complement strand
ATAAAAATATGTTCGAAGATTTCGAACTTTTGATAGATATCAATCAGAAATGATTATTTTTTTATAAGAAGTTATTGTGATCATTGGTGTTTCTGATATGAATAGTAAATATTTAATTGAATAAAAAAAACGACTTTTGAAGTCGCTTTTTAAATACTATTTGTTATTTTTAAATCCTTTGAAATAATAATTACGTCCATTAGTACTTTCGAATGTATAAACAATTGTACTTAATTTGTTTTTATTATTCTTGATATATTCTTTCATTTTTGCTTCATTACCAGCTGGTGATTTTTCATATACAAAATTATCTAAAGGAATGCTAACATTATAATCTTTGTAAATTTTACTCGTTGGTCCATCTAAGATGGCATATGCAGTAGTAATTTCTAATTTACTTTTAGTAGCTTTATAATCTATAATTTCATTATAGTCAGTTCTAGTAGCCGTTCCTCCACAACCGCTTTCAGAATAGTAGTTACCATCACTTTTATTTAAATGGTAATCATTGCATCCTAGATTGAATGTAGTTTCTTGATATGTATTTGGACCATATACTTCTTCAACAGTACTTTTTACATCATTTTCTGATATCATAAATTTATAATCTGGAGTATCTGTTATTTTACTAGCTAAAATTCTTCCAATATAATTTATCTTATCAGAAGCAGAAAGATTTGCCGCAACAACTTCATTTGTATCATATATTAATTTAGATGGTCCATAGCTAAATGGTGATATATAATTAACATATTTTTCTAATTCACTTTCAGAAAATGTTACACTTTCTTCTTTAGGTTCTTCCTGCTTTTCTTCTTTTTTCTTTTCTGTAGTGTTAGGTGATGAAGTTTCTTTTGCTTTTTTATTAAATATTATACCTTTGTCGTAGCAAATATAACAACTAAGTCCTAAGATAATTATAACTAATAATATAATTAATATTGTTATACCATTTCCTTTCTTTTTAGTTTCAATTCCGTTTGAATAATCCATTATATTCTCCTACCTTTCACATTCATTCTAACATATTTTAATAAAAAAACACTATATAAAAAGAGAAAAAAGTTAAAAAAGTGTAAAGGCAAGTGTATAGTATACTTTTCATCATATAAATTTTAATTATTTATCAAAACACCAATTACTAATTGATATCCATTATGTTTTTTATTATTAATATTGCAAGTTTGTAGTATTATTATTTTTGAATCATTTGATATATTGGTATCTGTATCATATTTTGATTTATTTTTTAATTTATTTAAGTGTTGCTTCCAACTAAGACCATTAAAGTTTTTAAGATTAACATAATCGAAGTCATTGTTTTCAATATAACTAGAAAATATTTTATAAGTATAGATTTTATCATTAGTATATAAATATATCTTATTATGTTTTTTATAAAAATTTTCATTTTGATAATTATTTAGGGCTAAGAAAGGTAGATCTTTTTCTTCACCACTATGGCCATATATTAGTAATTTATTATCTCCTATATTAACTCGGTAATCTAAGAATATTGCTCCTTTTTTATTTATATTTTTATAATTATCATGATTAAGATAATATTGATTATTATTAGTTTGAAGAACTACTGTGGATAATACATCAGGTATTTCTAAGTATCCAACAATATCGTCGTTATTATACTTTCTTTTTAGAGTTTCTATATTGATGTTAGTAGTGTTAGGTTTATTACTTGTAATTTGATTATTTATAATTATAAAATGATTAGTGTTAATTTTATAATTATACTTATAAATAGTAAAACTAATAATAGATAGAATTATTATAGATTTAATAATTTTTTTTATCATATTTATCACCAATTCTTTGATAACTTATATTTATTATAATATGATATGAATAATTAAAATTATGTCAAAAAATATAAGGGATAATTATTAATTAACGACAAAATTTTGGTTATTTGTGCTATAATGTTATAAGATAGAGAGTGATAAATATGGATAATAATAAAAAAGTTATGACAAAAAAAGATATTGTTCAAATGTTACTTAGGGATAATAAGTTAGAATCTGCTGATGAAGAAGAATTATTAGATTTATTAGTTGATAAACCAATCGCAATAGATATAGATAAACAAGAAGATGCAACTATGACTTTTGGTGATAGGCTTGCTGATAAGTTATCCGCTATTGCAGGAAGTTGGGGTTTTATATTTGGTTTTACATTTTTTCTAATATTCTGGATAGTGTTTAATACATTGATATTATCTAGTGGAAATGAGATAGATCCATATCCATTTATTTTGTTAAATTTAGTGTTATCTTGTATAGCCGCATTACAGGCACCTATTATTATGATGAGTCAAAATAGACAAGCTGCTAAGGATAGTTTGAGAAATCAAAATGATTATAGAATTGATTTAAAAAGTGAATTAATTCTTGAAGAATTACATGATAAGATGGATAAAATATTAGATAATCAAGAAAAAATTATGAATATGAATAAAGGTAAGGGAGAATAACATGGAAATTACGAATAATATTAATGATTTTATATTTCGAGGATATGATTTAAGGGGAGTATATCCTACTGATATTGATGAAAATGTAGCTTATACAATTGGTAAATCTTATGGTAGTTATATTCAAGAATTAGGTAAAACTAAATGTGTAGTTGGACACGATAATAGATTTTCATCTAATAGTTTAACTGAGGCTTTAATACTTGGAATAATGGGAACAGGGGTCGATGTAACATATTTAGGATTATGTACAACTCCTATGTATTATTATGCTTGTATATATTTAGGAATTCCATCTGGAGTGATGGTTACTGCAAGTCATAATCCTAAGGATGAAAATGGTTTTAAGATAGCGTTTGACGAACGAGGTAATGCTAGAGGTGAAATGATTAATGAGTTTAAAAATTATACTAAGGCTCTTAATTTTAAAGTTGGCCAAGGGAAATTAACTCGTTTTGATATTAAAGATGAATATTTTAGGTTGATTGAGAATTCTATATCTTTAGGAAATAGAAGATTAAAAGTTGTTATTGATTGTGCGAATGCAACTACTAGTTATTTTGCTAAAGATTTATATAGTAAATTTAATATTGATTTAGATGTTTTATTTGGTAAATCTGATCCTAGTTTTCCTAATCATCATCCTGATCCTTCGGTTGAAAGTAATATGGAAGCATTAAAGAAACGTGTAGTAGAAATAGGTGCAGATGTTGGTATTGGTTTTGATGGTGATGGTGATAGAGTAGGAATAGTTGATGAGTTAGGGAATTATATACCTATAGATAAATATATGATTATTATAATTCGTGATTTAGTAAATAAAGTAGATGATAAAAGATTTTTATATGATGTAAAATGCAGTAAAGCATTAGAAGATGAAATTGTAAAGTTAGGTGCTACTCCTATAGTATCTAGAACTGGAAATTCATATACTAAAGCAGGAGTTATTGATAATAATTTGAAATTTGGTGGTGAATTCTCAGGACATGTATTTTTCAATGATAAGTTCCCGGGATTTGATTCTGGTATGTACGGAGGGCTTAGATTGATTGAAATACTATCTAAGACAGATAAGTCTGTTTCACAATTATTAGAGGGAATTAATAAATATTATTCTACTAATGAATTAAAGTTTGCATCACGTGATGATTTAAAATTTAAGGTAATTGACGAAATTAAGAATTATGCAATAAACAAAGGATATAAAATACTTGATATAGATGGTGTTAAGATATTATTTGATGATGGTTGGGCACTTGTTAGAGCTTCTAATACAGGTCCTAACATAACAGCTAGATTTGAAGCTAGTACTAATGATAGACTTAAAGAATTAGAGGATGAATTTATACAATTAATAAAAGAATACAATGTTTAAGTTGTATTCTTTTATTATATAATCAATTTTTAAATTATTTTTTTGTACAATTATAACCATTTGATATTAAATAATTAACATACTTATTTACAGAAACTTTTCCACTATCAAGTAGACTTTCATCGAAGTTATTAACATTATTGTCAGTCATATTTATACTAATAGTTTGATATATATCTTTTCCTTTAGTAGTTATGTCATATTCAGTAGTGTCAAAAGAAGTTTTAAAGTCATTCTTCTTATTCTCAAGAGATTCTAACATTTTATCAGAATTTACATCATCCCATTTTGCATTGTATACATCAGAATTAGTATATTTACTCATACTATTATTATCTTTAGTATATATTAAAACTGAAGAATTAACATCATAAAACTCTAAACTATAATTGTAGTTGCACGTAAAAACGACTTTTTCACTTTTACTTTCGCACCCGCTTATTATAATGGCTGTTAAAAATATAATAATTAATTTTTTCATATCATTACCTCACAATAAAAATATATCATTTAATAATTGAATATTCAAGTTTACATTTAAAATGTAAACTACAATTATTTTGTGTAAATAATTGTATTCATATTTACAAAGTTGTGCTACAATGATTTTAGAATAAGGAGGGAAACTATGGATGATATGTATAGGAATGAGTCTGCAATTGAAAGTATTAATGCAAGATTAAAAGAAATAAGAACTGAGTTAATGGATTTATTAAAACTCAAATCAGATATAGTTTCAAAAGGACTTACAAATGACGTGAAAGAAAGAGTTATAAAATTCTTTCCCGATATGGCTAGTGTGGTAAATAAAGTTCCAAGTGAGATGGCAAAAGTTGTTGATGATTCTATTATAAATAATGAATCAAAAGAAAAAGAATTAGAAAAAACAAAAGAAAAACGCCTTATTCGATCTAAAAATAAGCCATCATAAAAGAGTGTTTAAAGGGGACACTCTTTTTAGTTTGTATATCTAAGTGATTCATTAGATATATTAAATATAATACCAGCCATTATCATATAAGAAAGTAAACTAGATCCTCCATAACTTATAAATGGTAATGTAATACCAGTTATTGGCATGATGCCAATAGTCATACCAATGTTTTGAAGTTGTTGGTATATAAGCATTCCTAAAATACCAGCTATTACATATTTACTTTTATTAGAACGATTCTTAATTGCTATACTTATTAGTTTAATATCAAAGAAAGTAATTAGTAAAATTAGTATGATTGAACCTATAAATCCAAAATTTGAAGAATAAACGGCAAAGATAAAATCAGTTTGAGGTTCTGGGAAGTAAACGGGTGTTTTAGCTAATCCGCTTCCAAAAATACTTCCAGATCCAATTGCTGTTATACCATTTTCTAATTGATAACCAGACTGACTAGACCAATCTAGTAATCTATCTACACGTAAGAAAAAACTTGTTCCAAATATATTTACAAATAAATCTTGACTTATAAAATAAACACTAAGTACTAAAGCAATAGCACCAAATAGCACACCAAAGGCGATTAAAAACCAACGATATCTTATACCCGAAATAAACAGCATTACAAAAGTAATTAATAAATAAATAAGAACAACACCAGTATCAGGTTGTAAAAAGGTTAATAATCCTGGTATAAATACAATAATCATAACTTTAATAAGAAATTTAAATTCTTCTAATAAAGTAGGATTAGGAAAATCTTCATTAAATTCGTTGATAACTGTTCCTAATGTAATAATTAGAATTATTTTCATAAATTCACTAGGTTGAATAGTTCCTAGATTAAAAGGAAGTGTAAACCAACATTTAGCATCATTAATAGGTGTTCCAAAAATAAGTAATAAAAATAAAGATATAACACCAATTATGTATAAAATCCAAGCATGATCATATATATAATCATTACCAAGAAACATAATAAAATAAGCTAATCCAAATCCAAGTAAATACCATATAAATTGACGGAGCGCTAAATTCCCACTATTAGTTAATAAATGTTGCGCACTAAATATAGTAACAACACTTATAGCCGCTAGTAAAATAAGTGGTATTAATATAAATTTATCAACTTTATATTTTGATATATTTTTCATAAAATCACCTATTAAATATATTACACTAAATAAGTTGTTTATACAATAAAAGTTAAAAAAACTATTATTTTTTTTTAAAATGTAGTATAATTATTTTGGTGATAAAGATGGTTTATTTACAATATATAGTAATAATAATAGTTTTAATTGTAGTCGCAATCGCAATTGTTAAATCAAAAAAGAAAGATTTTAAATTAGAAACTAATAAATTAGTAAGTTATTTAGGTGGTAAAAGTAATATCTTAGATTATGAATTTCAAAAATCTAGATTTATAGTAAAATTAAAGGATGTAACAATTGTAAATAAAGATGCAATTCAAAAATTAGGGGCTAAAGGAATTGTTGAAATAGAAAACGAATTAAAAATTATTTTAGGAAACGATGTAAAACAGATAGAAAAATATATAAAAGATTTAAAAAAGTGATATTTCGTCACTTTTTTTCATTATTCGACAAAATTCGACAAAACTATTATGTACAATATAATTGAGGTGAAAGTTTATGAATTGGTTCGAAACAATGATATTACATATGATTTATATATTATTCCCACTTTTGGTGTATTTATTTTATTTGACTTATAGTAAAAATACAAATAAGAAGATAAATAATCTATTCTTAGATTTAACATTATTGTCATCGGAATACTTATGTTTAAAGTATACGAATAATTATTTTTTTAAAACAACAATATTAATAGTTAATATTCCAATAATAATTTCATATACAAGAAAAAGGGGTATAACCGCACTAATAATTTCAGCACTTGCAATCGTATATTATATGAATATGTTTGGTGGCTATTTATATATATTTATAATTGAATATTTAATCTATTTTGTTTTATATTTATACTTTATGTGCAAAAAGAATTTGAAAAATTATTATTTATTTGTTAGTCAGATGTTGATGATAAAAACATTATTTTTCTTGATCGTAATCTTTTTAAAAACAAATAATAATTATGAATTCTTTATTAGTTTTAAATTATTATTTATATTACTTATAATGTTTTATGTACTAACATATTTTATTGTTATGTTATTTAATGAATTTGAAGAAATACTAAGATATCATTTAAGTTATAAGGAGTTAGAACAGGATAAACAGATAAGAGGTTCATTATTTAGAATTACTCATGAGATAAAAAATCCAATCGCAGTTTGCAAGGGATATTTAGATATGTATGATGAAAATAATATTGATAAGTATAAAAAATATATTCCAATTATGAAAAAAGAAATTGATCATACATTAGTTTTACTTCAAGACTTTTTATGTATGAATAATATTATAATTGAAAAAGAAGAAATTGATATTAATATGTTAATAGATGATGTATCAAGCAATTTAAAAGGTTTAATGAAAAAGAAAGGAATAGAATGTATTGTTGATTTAGTTGATGATGATATATATATTAATGGAGATTATAATAGATTGACGCAAGTTATTATAAACTTGATTAAAAATAGTATTGAAGCAACTTCTATTGATGGGACTATAAGTATAATAACTACAGTGGATAATAATAATTTTAAATTAGTAATTAATGACAATGGAGAGGGTATGAATAGTGATGTACTTGCTCATATAAGAGAACCATTTTATACGACAAAAGTAAATGGGACTGGTTTAGGTGTGTCACTATCATATGAAATAGTAGAAGCTCATGATGGTAAATTAATATATGATTCTATATTAGGTAAAGGAACAACAGTTACAATGTTGTTACCACTTAGTAAGATGGCATAAGAAAAGACTTTCTTAATTAGAAAGTCTTATTTTTGTAAAGCATTTTTTTTGACATCCATAATTACTGGTAATATAATTGGTTTTCTTCCAGTAACATCATATATATAACTAGCTAAATCAGAAATTATTTCATTTTTAATATCAGTATAATTTATTGGTTTGTTTATCTTTTTCATAACGGCTGATTTACTTATTGTTTCTAATTTCTTTAGTAGTTCAATATTTTCATTAACTTGAACAAAACCTCTAGTTGTAATATTTGGATTATTAAGTAATTTACCATTAATAATATCAATATTAGCGATAACAACAACAATACCGTCATTAGCCATAATCTTACGATCTTTCATAACAGCAGTACTTACATCACCAATACGATTACCATCAACATATACTTCACCAGCAATTACTGATCCTGCTTTAGTTATTTTACCTTTATATAGTGAAAGAACATCACCATTAGATAATATAAAGTTATTTTCTCTTGGAATATCACACTCAACTGCAACATCGGTATGTGCCTTAAGCATACGATATTCACCATGAGCAGGCATAAAGTATTTTGGTTTCATTAATCTAAACATTAACTTTAATTCTTCTTTATTACCATGCCCTGATGTATGAACATCGCTTAAAGATGTATTAGTATACACGTTAACACCTTTTAAATATAATTTGTTTATAGTTCTAGCTATACTTGCACCATTACCTGGAATTGGACTAGATGAGAAGATGACTGTATCATCTCCTTTTAATTTAATTTGACGATGTGATCCATTCGCAATTCTAGATAGAGCAGCTAGAGGTTCTCCTTGAGAACCGGTACAAAGTAAACACACTTTATTATCAGGTAATTTATTTGCTTCAGATGCACTAATAAATATATCTTTGTGTTTTATATATCCACCTTCAATAGATATTTCAATATTATTTTCCATACTGCGACCAAATACAACGATTTTACGATCATTACGTTTACATGTATCGACTATATGTTTTAAACGATATATATTAGATGCAAAAGTAGCAATAATAATACGTCCTTGATTTGTTCTTCTAAATATTTCAGATAATGTTTCATCAACCTTAGATTCACTCTTACTCATACCTTCATTTAAAGCATTAGTAGAGTCACTAAGAAGTAATGATACACCACGTTCTCCAAGACTTGCCATTTTATGGATGTTAGCCATTGGACCAATAGGTGTAAGGTCAAACTTAAAGTCTCCAGTATAAACTATAGTACCATTGGATGTATGAACACAAACACCATGTGAATCTGGAATAGAGTGAGTAGTTCTAAAAAATTCTACTGTCATTCCTTTAAGTTTAACTTTTGTATCCTCCGTATAAACAAATAAATTTTTATATTTGATATTTCTATCAGCTAATTTTTTTCTAATTAATCCTACAGCCTGGTTTGGTGCATATATTGCAGGAATATTAATTGTTTGTAATAGAAATGGTATTCCTCCAATATGATCTTCATGACCATGTGTAATGAAAAGTGCTTTTACTTTTTTTTCGTTTCTTTTTAAAAATGTATAATCAGGAATAACATAATCAATTCCTAATAAATCTCCACCAGGGAAAATTATACCCGCATCAATAATAACTATTTCTTCACCATGCATTACACAATACATGTTCTTTCCAACCTCACCAAGACCACCTAAAGCAAATACTTTAGTATCTTTTTTTTGGTTATTAGTAAATTTCATTTTAACTCCTTTCTCTCGTCAAATAACTATATCATTATAAACTTTTTTTTATGATTTGTCTAGTTATGATATTATATTTAGTATAAATGTTTGAGAAGGTAACTTTAATAATAATTTTTTAACATAATGTGATAAAATAATAGATGGAGATGATTTTATGCATACTTTAATTATAAAAGATTTATGTGTTGAAATAGAGAACAAACAAATTTTAAAAGATTTTAACTTACAAATAAATAGTGGAGAAATTCATGCAATAATGGGACCTAATGGTACTGGTAAGTCAACTTTATCTAAAGTTATCATGGGAGATCCTACATATAAAGTAACTAAAGGAAGTATTATGTATGACGGGAAAGAACTAATTAATATGTCGGTTGATGAAAGAGCTCGTTTAGGTATATTTTTAGGTATGCAACTTCCACTTGATATTGAAGGAGTTACTAATGCTGATTTTTTAAGAACTGCTGTTCATCAAAAATTAGGTAATGAATTTAAATTATTCGATTTTATAAAGGATATAGAAAAAACATATGATAAATTAAGTCTTAATAGAAATATGATTCATCGTGGAGTAAATGTAGGTTTTAGTGGTGGAGAAAGAAAGAAAAATGAGATTGTTCAAATGTATATGTTAAAACCTAGTATGGTAATGCTTGATGAAATTGATTCAGGTTTGGATGTAGATAGTCTTAAGATAGTTGGTGATAGTGTGATGGATTATTATGGTGTTGAAAAACCAGGTATTCTTTTAATAACTCACTATCAAAGATTATTAGATTATATAAAACCTGATTATGTTCATATTATGATGAATGGTCATATTGTTAAAAGTGGAGATGCATCTTTAGTAAAATATATAGAAGAAAATGGGTATGGAAATATTGACGAAAAAAAAGTATCATCAATTGGGTCTTGTGTAATAAAGGAAAATATTGCTGATGAATAAAATAATAATAGTTAACGATGAAATAAAGGAAAAAACAGTTGATGATAATATTAAATTAGAATTGTTAGAGAAAAACATATTATTTGATGTTAATAGTTTAAAATTTAAAGTATTAAAAGATACTTCGTTAATAATAGAATATGATTCAACAGAAAAAACAAAATTAGATTTATTCTTTGATGTAGATAAAGATGTAAATTTTAATATATATGAGATAAGAAAAGGTATAGAGACTAAAGTTCAATATAAGTATTATTTACAAGCCAATAGTAATACTAATGTTTTTAAGTTTTATTATGGAGATAGAATTAGAGAATTAGATATTATCAATTTAAATGGTATAGACGCTAAAATAAATTATAATTTTAAGACTATAAGTAGTAAACATCAAAAATATGATATGATGATTTATCATAATTATAAAAATACATATAGTAATATATATAATAGGGGTCTTAACATAGAAGACGGAGAATTAGTATTTAATGTAACTAGTATAGTAGATAATGGAAAAGTTGATTGTGTTATTAATCAGAATAATCGTATTATAAATATGAATAATAGAAAATGTAAGATAAATCCTAATTTACTTATTGAAGAAAATGATGTTGAGGCTAATCATTCCGCACTTATTGGAAAATTTAGTGATGAAGAATTATTCTATTTACAGAGTCGTGGTATAACAAAAGAAGATGCACAAGCGCTACTAGTAAAAGGATTTTTATTAAGTGGGTTAGAAGGAGAATTTAAAGAAATAGTAGAAAATATTATAGATAATAGGAGGTGATTTATGCATAGAGAAGATTTCCCTATTTTAAATCAAGATTTAATTTATTTTGATAATGGGGCAACAACTTTAAAGCCTTATTCTATGATTGAAGCAGTAACTGATTATTATAGTAATTATACTGCTAATGCTCATAGAGGAGATTACGATAATAGTTTAAAAGTAGATACTAAGTATGAAGGTACAAGAAAGCTAGTAAGAGATTTTATTGGTGCTAAAAGTACTAGAGAGATAGTTTTTACTAGTGGATCAACTGATTCACTTAATCGTATTGTGTTTGGATATTTTAAGAATTATCTAAAGGAAGGTGATGAAGTACTTGTTACAACAAGTGAACATGCTTCTAATTTATTACCATGGTTTGAACTAGCTGATATGATTGGTATAAAAATAAAATATATTCCTTTAAATGATAATCAAGAAGTAACAATAGAAAATGTAAAAAAGACTATTACAGATAGAACAAAGGTAATAAGTATTGCTCATATAACAAATGTGATTGGAGATATAAGACCAATAAAGGATATAATTGAATTGGCTCATAAAAATGATATTTTATGTGTTATAGATGGTGCTCAAAGTGTTCCACATATAAAAGTAGATGTAAGAGATTATGATATGGATTTTTTGATATTTTCTGCCCATAAGATGTGTGGTCCAACAGGTGTAGGAGTACTATATGGAAAAAGGGAGTTACTTAACGATATAGTACCAATGGAATATGGTGGAGGTATGAATTCATCATTTACTGCAGATGGTGAAAGAATATATCATGAACTTCCAACATTATTAGAAGCAGGTACACAAAATATTGCTGGGGTAATAGGATTTGGTAAGACAATAGAATATTTAAATAGTATTGGGATGGATAATATTCATAAATATGAAAAGGAATTGAAAAAGTATTTAGTATCTAAATTAAAAGAAAATCCTAATATAATTTTGTATAATGAAAATAGTGAAAGTGGAATTGTGGCATTTAATTATAAAGATATATTTTCACAAGATCTTGCTATATACTTAAATAAGTATCATATCTGTGTTCGTGCAGGTAATCATTGTGCTAAAATCTTAAAAGATGCAATAGGTAGTAAAAATACTTGTCGTATTAGTCTTTATTTCTATAATACTAAAGAAGAAATAGATAGATTTATTGAAGTTTTAAATAATCCTAATATAAAAGAAGAAATAATTTAATTTATATAAAAAAAGAAGGCAATTAATTTTAAGAAATTAGATTAGAGAGGAAACTCTAATCTTTTTTTGTTTTAGTTTGACATTTTCGAATATTAGTGATAGTATATGCACCAGTCATGTTGATTTGGCCAAAAAGAATAAAATGAGAGTGGAGGAATTTTGATGAAAAAGAATACTATATTAGAGAGTTTTATTTTAAATTATACAATTGATAATGATGAAATAACTGTTAATGTTGCATCAGGTAATAGTTATACACTACCTTATACAGAAGAAAATGAAAAACATATTATTAAAACTATGGAAAAACAATCAATAGAATCTATTAATATGGAAAAAGAAATATTAGCTAAGTATGTTTCAAATGTAAAATTAATAGGGCTTGCTGGTGCTTCAGTAACTTTATCATTTGCATTATTAGCATCTGGAGTTATTCCATTAGTGGCAGTTGGTTATGCGACAGTTGGTGGAACAGCTTTAAGTGTATTAGGATATAATAATGCTAAGAAAAACAAAAAAGTTTTAGAGGACATCAACAAGAACAAATTATTTTTAGCTAATAAAAAAATAATTAATAAGAATATTGATAATATAAAAAACAATGTTGATTCTTTAGATGAAAGAGCAAAATATTTAGTAGAAAATATTGAAAAAGAACAACAACTAAATATAAATGATATTAAAGAAATAGATTATAATGAATTAAAAGATATTGTTAAAAGTGTTGAACCTGAAGAAGTTAAAGTAAAAACATTGACAAGAAAAAAGTATTAAAATAAAGTGCCATTCTAGGCACTTTATTTTAGTTTTAGTATTTAGTATTACAGTTTGATTTTTTTTGCATTTTATGTTATAATTTAAGTGTCTAGAAGATAGATATCCGTTATGAAAAACCTACAAGTATAACGATTGGGAATCTAATTGTTAGATGGTGTTGAATACTTATTAATTTAAGGATCCTAATATCTAGCATGTGATGCCCCCCTGGGAAACCGGTTTTATCGTTAAATAGGAATCGCTTCTAGACGATATATGATTTTTATACCACCAATATCTATTATTGCTTGTATTATTGGTGGTTTTTATATATATGGAGATGAAAATAAATGTCAAAGAAAAGAAATACTTCTTCGCGTTCGCAAAAAGATTTAGAAGTTAGTAATCATGATGATGAAAAGATAGTTCAATACAGTGATATTATAAGTAATAAATCAGGAAGAGAAACTGATGATATGTTAGCAAGTATGATGGGACTTACTAAAACAGGTCCATATAATAAGTGGGTTTCAATTACTCTTGCAGTATCTTTAGGATGGTTAGGATTACATAAGTTTTATGAAGAAAAATATTTTTTAACAATTTTATATGCTTGTACAATAGGATTTGTTGGTTTAGGTGTTCTTGTTGATGTAATCGCACTATTATATAAACCAAAGTATTATAGTATTTATAGATAGGAAATTATTATGGATGAATTTGAAAGATTAAGAGCATTAATTCCTGATAAATTTGATTTAATAAAAACAAAAAAAGTTTTAGTAGTCGGACTTGGAGGAGTAGGTGGATATGCTGTAGAGGCATTAGTCAGAAGTGGCATATCTGATATTACTATTGTTGATTATGATGTTGTTGATATAACAAATATTAATAGGCAAATTATAGCTTTGCATTCTACTATTGGAAAATATAAGACAGAGGTTTTTAAAAATAGAATAAATGATATTAATCCAGATTGTAGTGTGACAGTTAAAAATATGAAGATTGATGATAATAATATTAATTCATTGTTTGAAAAAGATTATGATTATGTAGTAGATGCATGTGATACAATATCTGTAAAAAAAGAATTAATCAGAATTTGTCTAAGAAAGAATATCAAATTAATATCTAGTATGGGAACTGCTAAAAAATTAGATCCTACTAAGTTAGAGATAGTTGATGTAAGAAAGACATCATATGATCCAATTGCTAAAATAATTAGAAAAATGGTAAAAGAAGAAAAAATAAGTAAGAAAGTATGGGTAATTTCTAGTACAGAAAAACCAGTAGATACAAAGGATAATGTATTAGGTTCAACTGCTTTTGTTCCTTCAACGGCAGGACTATTATGTGCAAAATTTATTATTAATGATATAATTAAGTAGGTGTTTATTATGAGTAATATGACTAAAGCAGAGAAATATTTAAAAAAGGAAATTAATAAGTTTAGTGGTGGAGTAATAGGGATTGGACTAGATGAAGATTTAGAAAATCAAATAATAAATAATAACAATATTAATTCAATTAATTTTCTTTATAATAATAATATTTTTAATGGCGGTAAGTATAAACTAAAGTCATTTAGAGGAAAGAATGTTAATATTAGGAAATTTAAACGTAAGTTTAAAAAGAAACGAACTGATATTATCGTAAGTAATGTTAATGATATTGAAGAGTATATAAAGAGTTTCGTTGGTATAAGTATTTATATGTGTAAGGATAGAATATATATTTATGGTAATAAGAATAAATGTAGTGTTCCTGATATAACATTAAAGTATAAAAGGTATAAAACTGATATTATAAGAAAAGA
>CAMNHZ010000017.1 GCA_946540075.1 uncultured Bacillota bacterium | reverse complement strand
TACAATTGATGATTTCCTAGATAATATTGAAAATAATAAATAAGATTATAGTATTCTATAATCTTTTTATTTTTATTAAATATATTTTTATAAATACATATAATTAAATAGGTGACATTACTATGAATAGAAAAGAAGAATTTAAAAATTTTGTAAAATCTAATCCTAATTTAGCTAAATATGTAAATGAAGGAAAAATGACATGGCAAAAATTTTATGAAATGTATGATCTTTATGGTGAAGATAGTTCAGTTTGGAATGATTATATAAATAATACTCCGGTTGTAAACACTATTGGTCTAACAGAAATATTAAATATGATAAGAAATGTTGATTTAGATAGTGTTCAAAATAGCGTTAATAGTTTTCAAAGAGTAATTGGTCTACTTCAGGATTTAGGAAATAAAGATAGTCAGAATCAAAAAGAAGAAT
Source organism: uncultured Bacillota bacterium (assembly GCA_946540075.1). GTDB lineage: Bacteria > Bacillota_I > Bacilli_A > RF39 > UBA660 > CAMNHZ01. The sequence goes on along the minus strand of CAMNHZ010000017.1, from coordinate 15,101 downwards.
ATAGACCTAGACCTATATATAAACATTTTGAAGATTAATGCGTCTTGATTTACAGTTTAAAATAAGAAGTAATCCTGACTATCAAAGATATTTACGTAGTCATTCTTATTGGTATAAAATCTTAAACAGAAATCCTAATATATTTAAATCTTTTGAAGATGAATTAAAAGAACAGTATAAACTTAGGAAGATTGATCGTCTTGGAAGAACATTAGAAACAGTAGAAATGTTAACAAGTTTGATGGCTTCTTTTAAATAATGTGGTAAAATAGTATTAATAGTTAAGTTATAGGTGATAATATGCGTGTTATAAGTGGAAAATATAAAGGAACATATTTAGATGGATTTAATATCGATGGTACAAGACCAACAATGGATAGGGTAAAAGAATCTATTTTTGGAAGTATTCAAAATAATATAAAAAATAGTGTTTGTCTAGATTTATTTGCTGGTAGTGGTTCACTTGGAATAGAAGCATTAAGTAATGGTGCATCAGATTGTTATTTTGTTGATAATAATATAAAAGTTATTAATACTTTAAAGGCTAATTTAAATAAATTAGAAATAAAGACTAATAATGTTTATTATACTAATTTTAAAAAGGCATTAAAAAAATTTAGAGATGAACAAATAAAATTTGATGTTATATTTTTAGATCCACCATATAAATTAAATTTAATAAATGATAGTGCAAAAATAATTGAAGAGTATGATTTATTAAATAGTGGCGGAATACTAGTATGTGAATATGAAACAGAACAATTGAATATTGATAATTTAGAATTAATTAAGAGTAAAAGATATGGTTCAACATATGTTAATATTTATAAAAAATGAGAAAAATCTCATTTTTTTTATTTTTTTAAAAGGAAAAATGCTAAATAAAAAGTATGTAATTAGTGAGGAGGAAAAAATGTTTAAAAAGTATCCAGTTATAATACAAAAAGATTTAAAAGATTGTGGTGTATGCTGTCTTGCAATGATTATAAAATACTATCAAGGTAATATTCCTTTATCTATAATTAGAAATAATACTAAAACAGATATGAAAGGAACAACCGCATATCACTTAATAAACTATGCAAGAGAAATAGGTTTTAATGCAAGAGGAATAAGATGTGATATAGATAGTTTAATCAACAAAGAAAAAACATTTCCATGCATTGCCAATGTAACAATTAATAATTCATACAAGCATTATATAGTTATATATAAAGTATTAAAAAGCAAAATTCTTGTTTGTGATCCAGCGTATGGACTTAAAACAATAGATATAAATGAATTTAAAAAGATATACAATGAAATCATATTAGAGTTTTACCCCGAAACTAATATCCCTTATATGGAAGAAAAATCTATTATCAGTTTTACTATAGATTTGTTAAAAAAGCAAAAAAAATTAAGTTTAAGCGTAGTTATTGTTTCTGTTTTAATGACTTTGTATGCTATATTTAATTCGTTTTTTGTGAAGTTTATTATTGACAGTATTACACGATCAAAATCATTTCTCACATCCATATTTATAATTTTTACTATTACATATTTTATTAAATGTATATTAAACTATATTAGAAATTATATTTTGATTTATATCAATCAGAGAGTCGATTATGTACTTACGACTGATACTTTTAAACATATTTTAAGCCTCCCATATCAATATTACCGTAATCATCCTACTGGCGATATTATATCTAGAATTAATGATCTAGATAACATAAAAATAATGATTAGCAAAATTTCAATGTCTTTGTTTATTGATTCATTTCTTACTTTAATTTCTTTTGTTATGATGTTTATTATTAATAAATATTTAGCTTTAATATCATTTTTAATGATGTTACTATATTTGATGATTGTTATTCTATTTAGAGATAAATTAGTGAAAAATATTAATTTAGCTAAACAAAGTAAAGCAGATAAATCATCTTATATGGTGGAAGCTATAACAGGAATAGAGACTGTTAGAGGATTAAATATTGAATCTTTTGTGCTAAACAAGTTTATAAAGAAACAACAAAAAGAATTAAGTAACATATTAAGATTAGATAAACTATATATATTGGAAAGTTTATTTAAAGATATAGTTAATGATCTAGGATATGTTATATTACTCACTATAGGAGCTTTATTTGTATCTGATAATAAATTATCTCTTGGTGAGCTAATGGCATCAGAATCATTGTTGATTTATTTTTTAGAACCTATAAAAAATATTATTAATTTAGATAGTAATATAAAGGAAGCTACTAGTTCTTTAAGACGTATGTTGGATTTATATATAGATAATAAAGAAGATGGATATATAAATGAATTAAAGATAGATAATATTTGTTTTAAGAAATTGAGATATACGTATAATGATGAAAAGTATATTTTGGATAATATAAATCTTACAATAAAATCTAATGATAAAGTAATGGTTATAGGTAAAAGTGGAAGCGGAAAGAGTACTATGTTTAAATTACTTATGAAGTATTATAAGATTAATCGAAATATGCTTCTTTTAAATGGAAAAGACATTAATAATTATACGAATAAATCAATAAGAAATAATGTATCTTATATTTCGCAAAATGAAATACTATTTAATGATACTATTTATAATAATTTGAAATTAGATAGAAACATTGATGATGAGTTTATATATAAGATTTGTAGAGCTTGTAAAGTAGATGATATCGTAGAAAAAAGAAATTTAGGTTTTAATACATTGATTGAGGAAAATGGATTTAATATATCAGGTGGAGAAAAACAGAGGATTATTTTAGCTAGGTTATTACTTAATAATTCTAAGGTGTTTATTATTGATGAAGGGTTAAATGAATTAGATGTGTCTTTAGAAAGAAAAATTTTGAAAAATGTTTTTAAAATCTTTCCCGATAGAATATTTATTATTATATCTCATCGTTTAGAAAACTTAGATTTATATAATCATTTATTAGAATTAAATGATGGTAAGATCATTAAAGATAAAGTATATAATACGTAGTATTAAAGGTGATATTGGAGTTTGTTTGTGTGTGTTTATTTGTAGAAGAAAGAAGGTAGTTGATGTATAATTTAACAGATGAAAAATTAAAACAGGTATCTGGAGGAGGAATAACTGTTGCTGGATGGACGGCTATAGGTGCAGCACTTGTATTTGTTGTTGGAGTAATTGATGGTTACATAAGACCATATAAATGTAGATAAGAGGTGATGTTAATGAAACTTAATAAAAAAGAATTGTTGCAGGTAAATGGAGGAGCACGAGTAGCTTCTTATAGTAGTTTTATTAATGCTCTATCTAGAGGAATGAGTTCAATTATGGACGTAGGTAGAAGTCTTGGAACAGCTATTAGAAGGATTCAAAGTAGATCAGTATGTGGCTTAAGATAGTTCAATACAAAAAAATTCTTTTATTCATAATTTTAATTCCTTTCATACTTCCTATATTTAATATTTTAATTGAAATTATATTTAAATCAGGAACAATTATAGGATCCTTGGTTCGTAATTTTAATTAGATATTATTATTTTCTCGTTAAGACTTAACTTGATTATAAGTTAGGTCTTTTTTATAAAATTATCCATATTTACAAACTAATGTTTGTGTTGTATAATTTTGTTAGGAAGAACTAAGGAGAAATTATTATGGATAGAATTATTATGCATATTGATGTAAATAATGCCTTTCTATCATGGACTGCGATAGATCTTTTAAATCATGGAAATAAATATGATATAAGAAATAGTTATGCAGTAATTGGTGGTGATCCTAAAATGCGTCACGGTATTGTACTCGCAAAATCAATGCCAGCAAAAAAATTAGGAATAGTAACAGCGGAAACATTATTTAGTGCTAAGAAAAAATGTAAATCACTAAGAGTATATCCACCTAATTATAGTTGGTATTCTTATATGTCAAAAGAGTTATTTAAATTAATAAGTAAATATTCACCAGACATTGAAATAGCTTCAATAGATGAATGCTATCTTGATTATACTAAGGTTAGAAAGTTAAACGGAGATCCGATTAAATTTGCTTATAAATTAAAAAAGGAAGTAAAAGATAAATTAGGATTTACAATCAATATTGGAATTGCCAATAATAAATTATGTGCAAAAATGGCCTCTGATTTTTCTAAACCTGATAAAGTTCATACTTTGTTTATGAATGAAGTAAAAAATAAAATGTGGCCATTACCAATAGAAGATTTATTTGGAGTAGGGAAAAGTAGTAGTAAAAAACTTAGAAAACTTGGAGTAAACACAATTCGCGATTTAGCTTGTTATAATCCTGAAAAATTATATCTTTATTTCAAAAACCAATCAAAAAGAATGATAGATGCTGCTAACGGAATTGATAATACACAAGTTCAAGTAATTAATAATATTAGAAAAGGAATAAGTAATTCTATAACTTTATCTAGAGATTTAACAGATATTGTTGAAATAAACAATATTGTAGCTAAATTAGCAGAGAATGTTGCTTCATGTTTAAGAAAACAAAAACAATATACTTATGTAGTAGGAGTTATATTAAAAGATAATTATTTTAAATCATATTCCCATCAGAGAAAATTAAAAAATCCAACCAATATTACATCTGAAATAGTTAAGGTAGCTAAAGAATTAGTAAAAGAAATGTGGCATGAAGAATCAATAAGGTTGATAGGTGTTAGACTTGATAAATTAGTAAAAACACCTTATCATCAAGTATCTTTATTTGAAAACTTTGATAATAAGAAAAAAGAAAACAAACTAGATACAACTATTGATAATCTAAGAAAAAAATATGGTAATAACATAGTTGGCAATGCTAATAAAGTAGATAAAAATATATCTAAAAAGTATTAATTTTTTTAGATAATTATGTTATAATTAACTAAAGAAAGTAGGGGATTATATGAAAAAGGGTTTAATTTTATGTTTAACTATTATGGTTGCTGTTATTATGACTGGATGTGGCAAAACTACCAAAAATACTTTATCTGAAATAACATTAGATGATTATTTAGAAATTATCGAGAATAAGGAAACTAAAGTTGTTTATATTGATAGTAATGATGATATGTCTGCTAATTACAAGAAATCATTAAAGAAAACTTTAAGTGACCTTGATAAGAAAGTTTATTATTTAGATACAACTAAGTTTGCATCTAAAGATGCTAAAGTATTAAAATTTATGAACGCATCTTCAAAGACAAAAGACGGATATACAGTACCTATGATCGTTTATATAAAAAATGGTAAAATTGCTGATTCTACAATTGGATATATAGATGATTTAACAATTAAAACTTTTATAAAGAAATATGTAAAATAGAATAATGTATAGGAGTAGAAAACAACATGAATAAGGATATAATAAAAAACATAAGTAAAGATTTAAATATAACAGAAAAACAAGTAGAAGTAGTTTTAGAATTATTAGTAAATGGGAATACAATCCCATTTATTTCTCGTTATAGGAAAGAAGCTACTGGTTCATTAAATGAAGAGCAAATAAGAAGTATTAATGAAGTTTATGTTTATCAAGAAAATCTATTAAAAAGAAAAGAAGATGTAATTAGATTGATTGATGAAAAAGGATTAATGACTGATGAACTTAAAGCTCAAATAATGGCATCAACTAAATTAGTTGAAGTAGAAGATCTTTATAGACCATATAAAGAAAAAAAGAAAACAAAAGCAACTGAAGCAATAAAAAACGGCTTAGAACCACTTGCTAAAACTATTATGACTTTTCCTAGAGTTGGTAATATAAAAGATTTGGTACAACCATTTATTAATGAAAATGTTAAAAATGAAACAGATGCCATAAAAGGAGCAGCTTATATAATTGCTGAAAATATAAGTGATAATGCTAATTATCGAAAATGGATTAGAATTAATACTTATGTAAATGGATTAATAGTAAGTAAATTAAAGAAAAACGCTAAAGATGAGAATAAAGTATATGAGATGTATTATAACTATGAAGAGAAAGTTAAATTTATAAAACCTCATCGAATTCTAGCTTTAAATCGTGGAGAAAAAGAAAAAGTATTAACTGTTTCTATCAAGGTTGATAATGAACCAATTATTGATTTTCTAAAAAAGAAACTTATTGGTAAAAAAGAATCATTTGTAAATGATATTGTTATAGAAGCAATTGAAGATAGTTATAAAAGATTGATTGCTCCAAGTATAGAAAGAGAAATAAGATCAGAACTTACTGAAAAAGGTGAAGAATCTGCAATAGATAATTTTGGTAAGAACTTAGAAGCTCTATTACTAACACCACCAATCAAAGAAAAAGTAGTATTAGCATTTGACCCTGGATTTGTTAATGGTTGTAAATTAGCTGTTGTAGATAAAAATGGTATGTATTTAGATTCAACTGTTATAAAACCATTTTTAAATAGTAATAGTGAGGATAGAATAAAATCCTCTAAAGATATAGTTGTAAAGCTTATAAATAAATATAATGTAGATATAATAGCAATTGGTAATGGTACTGCATCACGTGAATCTGAAAAATTTTGTGCTGATATGATTAAAGAATATAATTTATCATGTAAATATGTTATTGTATCTGAAGCTGGAGCATCAATATATAGTGCTTCAAAAGTTGCAATTGAAGAATTCCCAGATTTAGCTGTTGAAAAAAGAAGTGCAGTTAGTATTGGTAGAAGACTTCAAGATCCATTAGCTGAACTTGTAAAGATTCCACCAGAAGGAATAGGGGTAGGTCTTTATCAACACGATGTTTCAAGTAAAAAATTATCTGAATCATTAGACTTTGTAGTATCTAAGGCAGTTAATAGTGTTGGTGTAAATATAAATACAGCATCAAAATCAATTCTTAAATATATATCAGGATTAACAAAAAGAAGTATCGATAAATTATACGATTATCGTGAAAAACATGGAAAAATTAATTCTAGAGATGAAATAAAGAAAGAAAAACTATTATCTGATAAAGTATATGAACAAGCAATTGGATTTATCAGAGTAGTAGATGGTGATAATATCTTAGATGAAACAGCTATCCATCCTGAAAGTTATACTTTAGCGCTTAATTTATTAAAAAATATAGGATATACGTTAAAAGATGTAGGAACTAAAGAATTGATAGAAAGATTAAATAAAATTGATATTAATGAATATAAAGATAAATTAAATACTGATATTTATACATTAGAAGATGTTATAGAATCACTTAAAAAACCAAATCGTGACCCTCGTGATGAAATGCCACAACCATTATTAAAAAGTGATGTTCTTGATATAGATGATTTAAAAGTTGGTATGAAACTTCAAGGTACTGTTAGAAATGTAGTAGATTTTGGAGCTTTCATAGATATTGGGCTTCATAATGATGGCTTAGCTCATATATCTAAATTATCAAATCAATATATTAAACATCCAAGTGATATATTGAGTGTGGGTGACATAGTTGATTGTTACGTTGATGAAATATTTAAAGATAAAAATAAAGTAGCATTATCTTTATTAGATCCAAATAAAAATATCTAACATTTAAGTTAGATATTTTTTATTATATTAATCTAAGTTCATTTTCACTATAGAATTTATGTTTTGGATCAATTCTATCATAGAATAATATACCATTTAAATGATCAATTTCATGTTGAAAGGCAAGAGCTAAATCTTCTCGAGCTCTAACTCTAATTCTGTTACCATCTTCATCATATCCTTCAACAGTAACTCTAGCATGTCTTTTAACATGTCCTTCAACTTCACGATTAACGCTTAAACATCCTTCACCAGCTTCAGCAGCAATCATTTCTTCAGAACTACTAACAATCTCAGGATTTATAAATACATAATTATCAAATTCACCTTCTTTAACTTCATGAACAATGACAATTATTCTTTTCATTATTCCAAGTTGAGGGAAAGCAAGTCCCATTCCAGGGCGCAAATCATATTTTTCAGCATAATAATCAATTTGTGAAAAAGTAAGTTCATCAACAATTTGTTGAATTAACTTTTTTTCTTTTTTATCTAAAGGAAAATTAGCAACTTCCTTACTTGTTTGTCTAAGCCTTTTATCCTTTTCATCCAATATATTTAATTTTTTAAACATAGTATCACTTCTTTCATGTAGTATTTTATCATAAAAACAAAAAATTTCAACAATTGTAAACAAAAAAGCAAAAAAAACCCCTTTACGGAGTTTTTAATTAATTGTTCCAATTACGAGCGCCAATAATTATAACTAATAAAATGAATAATACTAGAATAACAGCAGCTCCATATCCTGTACCGCAGTTGGAATAGCAAGAGCAACATGGATTACCATATCCTCCAGTTCCATATCCTCCATAGTAGTACATATTTATCCCTCCTTTGTTATTCTAATATATTGTATTAAAACATTTAAATAGTGTTAATAAAAATAACCCAATATATGTACACATTTATAATATTTTATGATATGATATTAAAGTAGGTGATAGGATGAAGAAACTTAGAAGAACTTTTGCTGACATGGATAAAAGTTTACTAATTGTCACATTAATATTGTTTGTTTTTGGTCTTCTTAATATCGTAACTGCATCAAGTAGTGAAGCAACTGATAGTAATGTTTCTCTTTATTACTATTTTTTTAGACAACTAGAGATGATAGCAGCAGGTTTTGTTATAGGCCTTATAATTATAAAAAATGATACAAAAACATATGGCTTTTTTGGTTTTCTTGGTTATATAGGTATAGGATTATTATTAGTTTATTTGAGTCTTCGTGGTCAAGCTTATCGTGGTTCATTAAACTGGATTAAAGTAGGACCATTTAGATTCCAACCAAGTGAATTTGCTAAACCGTTTACTATAATAGTTTTATCGCTGTTATTTGAGAAATTTTCATCGAAATTAAGAAATAAAAAGATTAATCATTATGATATTATAGGTATAATAATTACTATAGGTCTTATTTATCCTGTTATTATATTCTTACAAAAAGACTTAGGAACGGCAACAATATTACTTGGAATATTTGGAGTTATGTTTATATCAAGTCCAATTCTAAGAATTGAAAAGTTTAGAATAATAATATTCTTATTAATAGTAGCTGTCTTTGGAGGAATAATTCTTATGAATACTAAAGGATATATTCTTTCTGAAGAACAAAAAGATCGTCTTGATTTTATTAATCCTTGTTCAAAATATGAAGTAGGAGGATATCAAGTATGTAATGGTTATATTGCTATTAATAATGGTGGATTATTAGGTTTAGGACCTGGTAAAAGTAGACAAAAGTATTCATATATTCCAGAACCTCATACTGATAGTGTATTTGCAATAGTATCAGAAGAATATGGTTTTCTAAAATGTTCACTTATATTCTTTGCTTATTTATTCATACTATATCGTATTACTAAACTTGCTTGTAATGCTAATACATTTAGAGGTAGATTTATGTGTTTAGGTGTAGCAACTTATATATTTATGCATATTTTTATAAATCTTGGAGGTTTATTTGGTGTAATACCATTAACAGGTGTACCATTACCATTTTTAAGTTACGGAGGATCATTCACAATATCATTAATTATTGCTCTAGCAATTGTTCAAAGAGTTCATATAGAAACACGTAACCAAAAAATAAAGTTATAAAAAAGAACGACTAGTGAGTATTACGAGTCGTTCTTATTTTAAATTTATCACCAAGACTTAATGTCTTAGTATCGTTTTCTGCAAGTTCATATGTGTAGAAAACATTTTCCTTTGGACTAATAATTTTCCAAGGTTTTAAACTTTGATATAAATAAAGGATTTTATTATTTTTGTCAGTCATGACTATATCAACATTACTTAGTTTAAAAAAAGTATGAAAAAATCTTTTTTTGGTAAAACATAGACAATAGTCAAAATCTTTTATTTTATGAATAAAAGCCTTTATTTTATCGATAAGGTTATTACATTTAGTTACCTTAACTTTTTTATTATTTAATATTGTATACATAAATCACCACGGGTAATAATATATCACATTCAAATAAAAAGTGCAAATTGACATAGTATATGAAAAACAAATGGAATATATTACTAATTTTGTTTTAAAGTTGGAAATTTAGTGTATAATAGAATTAGGAGAGTGGTAAGATGTATCATTTTATTGGAATTAAAGGAACTGGAATGAGTTCACTTGCTCTTATGATGCATTCATTAGGGTATGAAGTAACAGGAAGTGACAAGACCGATCACTTATTTACAGAGGATAAACTACTTGAAGCTGGGATTAATATATTACCATTTGATGAAGCTAATATTCATGATGATATGTTTATCATTCAAGGTAATGCTTTTCATGAGGATAATCCAGAAGTAGCAAAAGCTATGGAATTGGGTTTAAAAATATATCATTATGAAGAAATGGTAGGAAAACTTACACGTATGTTTGAAACTATAACTGTAGCTGGATGTCATGGAAAAACAACTACAACAGCTATGTTAGCTCATGTATTAAATAATTTAGTTGGATGTAATTATCTAATTGGAGACGGAAATGGTTATGCTTCAAAAGATAATAAGTATTTCGCACTAGAAGCATGTGAATATAAAAGACATTTCCTATCTTATGAACCTACATATGCAATTATAACTAATATAGATTTAGATCATACTGATTATTATAAAGATATCGATGATGTAAGAGAAGCATATAAAGAATATGCAGATAATGCATTAAAGATGGTTATAGCTTGTGGTGATGACCAATATACACATTCATTAGAAACAAATAAACCTATTTTCTTTTATGGTTTAGATGAGGATAATGATATAATTGCTAAAGATGTAGAATATACAACAGATGGTATAAGTTTTGATTGTATTGTAGAAGGTAATTATTACGGACACTTTGATTTACCTTTCTATGGAAAACATATGCTACTTGATGCACTAGCTGTTATAGCTATTTGTTGTTATGAAAGATTGGATGCTAAAAAAGTAGGTAAAGTTTTAAAAACATTTAAAGGTGCAAAAAGAAGATTTAATGAAGAAGTTGTAGGAGATGTAGTATTAGTTGATGATTATGCACATCATCCTGCTGAAGTACGTGCAACAATTCGTGCTGCTAAACAAAAGTATCCAGATAAAGAAATAGTCGCAGTACTTCAACCACATACATTGGCTCGTGTTAAAGATTTTGGTGAAGACTTTGCAAGAGCGCTTAATCATGCTGATAAAGCTTATGTTCTTCCAGTAACTCTTGATAGAGAAGATAAATATGAAGATTATCCAGGTATAGATGAAAATATAATTATATCTCAACTTAAGAATGGACAATTAATTCATATGGATGAACCTGAATTGTTACTGAAACATAAAAATTCGGTTATATTATTTATGAGTCCAAGAAATATATATGACTTAAAGAATGCATTACTTGAAAAATTAAAGGAGAAATGATAATGCTATTTAGTAAAAAGAAAACAATTGATAATGTTGATAATACTTCTAAGTATGTAAAATTAGATCAAAGTAAAATATCAGATTACATAGTAGACACTATTAATGATAAATTAAAAATATTAGGTATAAGTGTAGAATATAGCTTTGATATGACATTAGATTCAAAGAAAGTAAAAGAAATTAATTATGATCGTGAAGACATAGTAAGTGCTGGTGACTTGGATGATAATTATGGTTATATGAAAGATATAATAAATAAAAATTCTGCACTTGATATGGTAACCAAATCTATTTTAATTAATGCTTTAGATGAACAAAAATTAAAATTTGATATATGTTTATATTATTTAGAAAAAACAAAAAGCAAAGGACATGCTGTTGTAATTGCATGGAATTAAACATAGATTTATCTATGTTTTTTGTTTAAATATGGAGGTTAATGATGGTATTTTTAAAAAAAGATGGATTATTGAATATTACTGTAGACAATGAAACTATTGGAACAGGAGAATATGGAACTGTAAAAGTATATGATGATAATAGCTTAATTAAAATATATCATAATCAAATTCCAGGTATATGTACTACAAAACAATGTAACATCGATAAATTGACTGAAAAAAATAATAAATTAGATGAAATGTTTAAAAAATATGATTCTAATTATAAAACAAAATTAGAAGAGTTAGTAGAAAAAATAGAGAAAATCAAAAAGACAAAATCAAAAGACTTAATTAAAGATATAGTTGTTTATAATGATTATCCAATAGGTATTATAATGCCTAATTATAAAGATTATATTAATTTAAATCATATAATAAATGATTTAGATGAAAAAGAATTAATGATTGTATTTGAAAAAATAAGTGAATTGTTTGAAGATTTATTAAAAAACGGTATTTATCCAACTGATTTAGATGAAAAGAATATAATGATTAATGAAAAATTAGATGTAAAAATAATTGATTTAGATGATAAATTAACTAAAATAGATGGAAATAAAGAAAATAATATGTATGAATGCTTAAATCACTTTGAAGAAATGGCTAATAGATTTTTTAATAGGGATCTAAAAGTTAAATAAAGTTAAATTAAATATTTACTTTTGATTTAAATATGTTAGAATTGATTAAGAGGTGATTGTACATGATTTTTAATTTAAAGAAAAAACAACCAGAGAAAAAATTACCATTGTTATATTCAGTTTTTAAGTGGGATTTAAAAACACTTATCAAAGCAACTGCAGGAGTATTTATTTTCTCATTAGCAATTAACTTATTTATCGCACCAAACAATTTATATAATGGTGGTATTTTAGGTATTTCACAATTAATAAGAACAATCTTGACAAAAAAATTCCATTTAAAATTTGGATTTGATATTTCAGGTTTAATTAACTTTATAATTAATGTACCTTTGTTTATTCTAGCATATCGAAAAATAAGTAAAACTTTCTTTTATAGAACTTTATATTGCGTAGCAATTGAAACGTTGTTTTTAACAATAATTCCATCTCCTAGTCATATAATTGTTGAAGAATTAATAACATCAGTATTGATTGGAGGAATTCTTGCAGGAGTAGGAGTTGGAATTACATTATCTTGTTCGGCAAGTAGTGGAGGCACTGATATTTTAGGTATTATTGGTGCGATGAAAGATAGAAGATTAACAGTGGGAAATGTCGGATTAACATTTAATGCTTTGGTATATTCTTTATCAGGAATATTATTTGGATATAAAATAATGATTTATTCAATAATATATTCTGTATTTACAACTATAATGATTGATAAAATGCATGATCAAAATATTTCAAGTACAGCATTTGTATTTACAAAACAAAAGCCTAAAAAGATTATTGATTTTGTAAAAGATGAACTTCAAAGAGATGTAACATACTGGGATGCTAAGGGAGCATATAAACATGACAGGACTTATGTTTGTTATATAGTATTATCTAAATATGAATTACAACGCTTAGAAAGAAATCTACCAACACTAGATTCTAATGCATTTATTGTAAAATCATATGGTGTAGGTATTTATGGTAAATTTGAAAAGAAATTGTAATAGGAATATCATTTGTATATTTCTATTTTTTTTGTTAACTTTTTAATACTATTTACATAAATTAAAGTGAGGGGTGGATAATATATGGCCATGTATAAAGAAATTGTTACAAAAGCAGTTGTTGGTAAAGCAAAAAAGTATTTTAAAAACAGTTATAGTTTAGAAACTACTAATGAACCAACAACAGTATTAGGATGTTGGGTTATTAATCATCAGTTTAAAGGATATAAACAGGGTGAAAAGATTGGTGTAGACGGATCATATGATATAAATATATGGTATTCTTATGATAATGATACTAAAACTACTGTAGTTAATAAAAAGATAAAATATAACGATATGTTTAGTGTAAAAACAAGTAAGGATGCTGATCTTACAAGTGATACAGAAATAATTGTAAGAACACTTAGTCAGCCAAACTGTGTAGGAGTTACAATAGGAAAGAATAATACTATTAATTTTGATGTTGAAAAAGAACTTGGAGTTGAAGTAGTAGGTGAAACAAAAATGAAAATCGCAATTGAAGAAGATGAAGAACCATGGGAAGATTTAAATATTGAAGAAACAACTGATGATGAAATAGTAAAAGATATTGATAATGAAATTGATGAAAATTACATAAAATAAAGTGTCAACCAAAAATAGTTGACACTTTTAAAATTATATGGTAGAATGGACAAAGAAATGGAGGCATAAACTATGGCAGTAAAATTAAGATTAAAAAGAATGGGAGCTAAAAAAAGACCATTTTATCGTGTAGTAGCAGCTGATGCTAGAACTACTAGAGATGGAAAAGTAATTGAATTAGTAGGTACTTATAATCCAATTGCTAACCCAGCTGAAATAAAAATTGATGAAGAATTAGCTCTTAAATGGTTAAATAATGGTGCTCAACCAACTGATACAGTTAGAGATTTATTTAACAAGCAAGGAATTATGAAAAAATTCCATGAATCAAAAATGGCTAAAAAATCTTCAAAGTAAGAGATAGATAACAATGAAATTAGTTGAATTAACTGAATATTTAGTAAAAAATCTTGTTAAAGAGCCAGATTTAGTATCTGTAAAAGAATTTGATGAAGATGAAGCAGATACTATCACTATTCAAGTATTAGTAGGTAAAGGTGATATGGGAAGAGTAGTCGGACATAGAGGAAATATTGCAAATGCAGTAAGAACCATTGTTCAAGCGGCTTCTTATGTTGACCAAAATAAAAGAGTTATTATAAACATTGATGAGTTTTAAGAAGCGATAGCTTCTTTTTTTGTTTTGACAGTTATCAATCTTTGTGTTAGTATAAAAGCTAATAAAAAGGAGATAGTATGTATGGATAATGAATATTTTCAAGATGAAATTAATGAAATTGTAATGTCTAAAGATATTAGTGAGTTTTATATTGCTATTATAGATAGAAAAAAAATGTCAGACGAGGAATTATATGATATTCTAAGCAGAAATGCAACATCTGAAGAAGAAATTGAAGAGTTAAAAGATAGTTATAATAGTGCAAAAATATTAAAAATGTCTTTATATGACTATTTATTTGAATTAATAGGTCAGATTGACGAAAAAAGTTTAGCTATTTTAACGATGATTGATGATAGAATATATAATGTTCCAA
>CAMNHZ010000016.1 GCA_946540075.1 uncultured Bacillota bacterium | reverse complement strand
AACTAAGTGTACTCAGTCAGAATATAACTCTAATAATGGAAGTGCGACTAATAAGAAATCAGGATGTATGAGATGGTATACATTTGGAGATAAAAACGGTAATACAACTATAAAGATGATCTTAGATCATAATACATCAAATAGTTCAGCATGGGTATCAAAAGCAGATTATATAGCTGCTGGAGGTACAGAAGCAGAATATGGAAGTAGTGGTAATAATACAAAAGGTCCAATTACTGTAACAAAGAAATTAAAAGATGATACTAAAAATTGGAAACAAGAACTATCACCAAGATTAATTACAGCTAATGAAATAGCTGCCATAACAAATAAAACTACTTTTAATTCTTCTACAACTAATGGTGGATATTACTTTAAGGGTAATAGTAATAAGATTTCTGTTGGAACAGGAGCTTATGCATGGTTATATAGTTATTTAAATACATGTGAAGAGTATGGATGTAATAAACAAGATAAAAATGCATCATATGGATATGCTACAAGTGATAAGAGAGTTAATGATGAAAAACGTTCTTGGAGTGTAGACCGCTTTGGATGTTTAGATTATCATGATGTAAATTTTGAGATTACTAATGGCGTTCGTCCAGTTATAATAACTTCTAAATCAAAACTAGCTTAGAGAACTTGTAAACCAAGTTCTTTTTATATTACAATTTTATATAAAAAACATGACTATTTAGATAGTCATTTAGTATGATTTATAGATAGAATTCATCTATCTTAGATTCATAATTGATATTTCCATTATGATTATTTTCTTCTATCTTTTTTAAGGAGTTAATTATTTCATTATCATAACTACTTGATTTTATGATATCTGATATAGATATGACACCGACTATTTTTTTACCGTCTAATACTAATAGTCTTTTTAATTGCTTGTCTCCCATGATTTTTAAAGCACTTGATAAGTCACTGTGTTCATTTATTGTAAAGATGTGTGAAGTCATTATTTCTTCAATATTTGTATTAAGTTTAATATTATTGTTAATTCCTCTAACTACAATATCACGATCAGTAACTACACCAACAACATGATTTTTATCCGCAATGGGAACAAATCCAACATCGTTATTTTTCATTATATTCGCAATGTCACATATTGAATCAGATATATCTCCTACAACAAGATTTATACTCATAATATCTCCTATTTTCATAATAATCACCAATTATATTATTATCTAAAAATTGTGATTTATGCATATATTTAATAAGGTGATATCATGGCAAAGTTTCACTCTAAAAAGAAAATAAGAGTTAAAGGTATTAATATAGTAACTATTATTATAGTGTTTTTATTAATGTCTATCTTTCTGTTATTTAAATATATTAATTCGATGGTTTTACCGTATATGCTTAATATAGGAAGTGTTAAAAGTCGTCAAGTAGCTTTATATATAATAAAACAATCAATAGATAGAAATGTTATTGAAAAGATGAATAAAGATGATTTATATGAGGTTACAAATGATAGTGATAATAATATTAGTTCGGTTGATTTTAATATGGTTACAGTAAATAAAATATTAACTGATATAAATAATAATATAGAAAAAAAGTTTAATTTATTTGAAGAGGGAAAACTTCATATTAAGAATAGTGGTTATATTAGTAATAGTGTATCAGATGGGATTGTTTATAATATACCAATGGGCGTTGTGTTTAATAATCCATTACTTACTAATATTGGACCTAAAATACCTGTTAGGATGACTATATCAGATTGTATTAGTAGTAATTTATCAAGTAATGTAACTAATTATGGTATTAATAATGCTGTAATGAAATTAGATATTCATATTGAAGTTAGTATTAAGACTATTTTACCATTTGTATCTAGAAATGATATTGTTAAATCAGATGTACCGTTATCAATAAAGATGATTAAAGGAAATGTTCCTAATTATTATTCTACTGGTATTAAAGAGAATTCACCAATTATAACATCTAATTAGTTATTAACAAGTTGTTTTAAGTGTGTTATAATTAGATAGGAGTGAAAGTATGAAAAAATATAAAATTAATAAGCATGAATATACATTAAAAGAAGATTATAAAAATGGTTTTGATTTAGATGCAGTTACTTCTAAATTCACTGATTATTTTGATAATTATGATTATGTAATTGGTGATTGGTCATATGGTAAATTAAGATTAAAAGGTTTTTGTAATAAAGATAATAAAATATATAAAAAGTATAATGATATTAGTATTAAGGATAAGTATATAAAAGAAAATTGTGCCTATGATTGTCGTTACTTTGTATTAGAAAGAGTAAAAGTAAAAAAATAATTTTACTTTTTTTCTTATGTAAATAGATTATATTTATAAAAAATGTTATAATGATATATGATTGGAGGCTAGATGATGGAATTATATGAATTACAGAGTAATTATAATAGTTTATCTTCTCGCATAGATAATCTTTGGAGGTCACTTTGAACCTAATAAAAAAGAAGCTAGGATAAAAGAACTAGAAAGTATTATGGATGAAGCTGACTTTTGGAAAGATAAGACAAAAAGTGAAAAAGTTATTAGTGAGTTTAATAGTTTAAAAAAAGTGTTATCGGATACATTATTATTAAAAGATAGAATAAATAATAATGTTGAAATAATATCGGATTTAAAAGAAGATGATGATATTGAATTTCATAATTTAGTTGAATCTGAATTAGAAGATATATCTAATACTTTGGATAATTTAGAGGTTGAAGTATTATTAGATGGTGAGTATGATGCTTTAGATGCTGTTTTAGAAATTCATCCTGGTGCAGGTGGTACTGAATCGTGTGATTGGGCAAATATGTTATACAGAATGTACTTAAGATGGTTTGAAAGACATAATTATAAGTATGAAATTATTGATGAACAACCAGGACTTACGGCAGGTATTAAGAGTGTTACAATTATGGTTCATGGTCTTTATGCCTATGGTTATTTAAAAAATGAAAAAGGGGTTCATCGTTTAGTTAGAATTTCACCATTTGATTCAAATAAAAGAAGACACACATCTTTTGCGTCAATTGATATAATGCCAGTACTTGATAATAGTGAAATTGATATTGAAATTAATCCAAGTGATTTGAAGATAGATGTTTATCATAGTAGTGGTGCAGGTGGACAAAGTGTTAATACAACTGATAGTGCAGTAAGGATAACACATTTACCAACTAAAACAGTTGTTACATGTCAAAACGAACGTAGTCAACTTCAAAATAAAGAAAAGGCTATGGAAATTTTAAAGAATAAGTTATATCAAATTGAATTAGAGAAACGTAATGAAGAGTTAAATAAGATCCAGGGTAATAAAGGTGAAATCAATTTTGGATCACAAATAAGGAGTTATATTATGCATCCTTATTCATTAGTAAAAGATCATAGAACTAAGACTGAAACATCTAATGTAGAAAAAGTATTAGATGGTGATATAGATATGTTTATAAATGCAAATTTAAAGAATAGGTGATAGTATGTTATTTAAAAGGAAAAGTGAAGACAGTATTATAAAAAGAGTTTATGAAAGTGATAGACTTATAAGATCAATAGAATTTGTTGTTGGTGTATTTGTTGTAGCAATGGCTTTCAATATATTCTTATTACCATGTTCGATTGTTTATGGTATTGGTGGAGTAGGAGTAATATTTAATCGTGTATATAAGATTAATCCTTCTTTAATTATATTAATTGGATCAATAGTGTTATTAATGTTTAGTTATATACTTCTTGGTAAAGAAAAAACTTCTCATTCAGCTTTAGGATCTATTTTATATCCAACTATGGTATTTTTAACAGCTCCATTAGCTAAATATTTTAATTTAGCTAATGCTGATATATTAGTTTTAACTTTATTTGGTTCATTACTACAAGGATTTGGTGCTGGATTAATATTTAAATCAGGATTTACAACAGGTGGTACAGATATATTAAATCAAATAGTTGCTAAATATATGAAGATGTCAATTGGTAATGCAATGTTTATAACTGATGGATTAATAATTTTATTTGCAGGTTTTATATTTGGGCTTCAAAAGATGATGTATTCTTTAATTGCATTATATATTATTAGTATTATGACAGATAAAGTAATACTTGGTATATCACAATCAAAGGCATTTTACATTATCACATCACATGAAACAGCTGTTAAAAAGTTTTTGGGTCAGTATTTAAATCATGGTGTTACAGTATTAGATGCTAGAGGTGGATTTACTGGAGATAACAAAAAAGTTTTGATGTGTATTATACCTACAAGAGAGTATTTTATTGTAAAAGAAGCAATTTATAATATTGATAAAAATGCATTCTTTGTTGTTACTGATGCTTATGAAGTATCAGGAGGTAAATAGAAAGAATAAGAGGTGAATATATATGGATTTAATTCGTATGCGTAAAGTAAAAAAGACATATAAAAATGGTGTTACTGCTATATATGACTTAGATTTAAAAATTAAAAAGGGACAATTCGTATTTGTAATAGGTTCAACGGGTTGTGGTAAATCAACATTAATAAAGATGTTATATCGTGAAGAAAAACCAACTAGTGGAAATATTGTAGTTGGTGGACTTAATGTTGCTAAACTTAGAAATAGTAAAGTTTATAAATTAAGAAGAAAAATTGGAGTTGTATTCCAAGACTTTAAATTATTAAATAAAAATACAGTTTATGAGAATGTAGCATTTGCTTTAGAAGTTATTGGAGAACCTAAGAATGTTATTCATGAAAAAGTAATTAAGTCATTAGAACTTGTTGGTTTAAAACATAAAGCAAATAACTATCCAACTCATTTATCAGGAGGAGAACAACAAAGAGTAGCAATTGCTAGAGCTATTGTAAATTCTCCAAAGTTATTAATATGTGACGAACCTACAGGAAATTTGGATCCAGAAACAAGTATGGAAATTATGAAAGTTTTACTTGAAATTAATAAAATGGGAACTACTATAATTATGGTTACACATGATACTGAAATAGTTAATAAATTGAAAAAGAGAGTTATTCTACTTGATTCAGGTAGAATAGTAAAAGATTTTGAGGAAGGAACATATAATCATGAAAGCATTAAGAATTTTAAGTAGAAATATAAGAGATTCATTTAAAGGAGTATTTAGAAATTTCTCTCTTTCATTAGCATCAATTTCATGTATAACAATAACACTAGTAGTAGTCGCACTTTCAATTGTTTTAAGTATAAATGTTAATAATTTTACAACTCTTGTTGAAAAAGATGTAACTATAGTCGCTTTTTTAAGATCTGATATTAAAGAAGAAGAAGCAATAGAAATAGAAGAAAAATTAAAATCATTAGATAATTTAGAAAAGTATACTTATCATTCAAAACAAGAAGTAACTGATGAGATGAAAGAATCTTCTGAAACTTTTAAATCAGTAATGGATAGTTGGTCTGAAAGTGAGAATCCACTTCAACCTACATTTGAAGTTAAAGTAAATGATATTGAAGGTATTGGTGAAGTTGCCAAAAGTATTAAGAATATAGATGGAGTAGAAACAGTTAAATATGGTGAAGGTATGATTGAACAATTAATTACTGTATTTAATACTGTAAGAAAAATAGGTTATGGGGTTGTTGCAGCTTTAATATTAGTAACTGCATTCTTAATTACTAATACAATAAAAATAACAATATTCTCAAGAAAAAGAGAAATTGAGATTATGCGTTTAGTAGGAGCTTCTAACTTAAATATAAAAATACCATTTATATTAGAAGGTTTATTATTAGGTGTTTTAGGATCAATTATTCCAATTGGAGTAACAATTTATGGATATAATTATTTATATGAACACTTTAATGGACAATTATTCTCACCATTTATTAAATTAGTAAAACCTAATCCATTCTCACTACAAGTATCAGGATTACTTGTTATAATTGGTATGTTAGTAGGTATGTTTGGATCATGGCGAGCAGTAAGAAAATATCTAAAAATATAATTATAAGTTAATGTTTAATACATTAACTTTTTTTAATATTTTAAAAATAGATGAATATAATTAATTGGTGATGTGATGAAATATAAAATAGGGGATTTAGTAACTAGATATTCTCATGGTAATGATTTGGTTTTCAGTATTCTAAGTATTAAAGATAATATATGTTATTTAAAGGGAATCAATGTAAGATTAATTGCTGATGCGGATATCGATGATTTAAAAGCTTGTGATAATCCTGATAAAATTGAAAATGAAGATGATTTTTTAGATAGAATTAAACCAAGTTTTGAATTAGAACGTGATGATTATTTTTATGTACCAGGTAAGATTCTTCATATAGATTCTGATGAGGATTATTTAAACAGGTGTTTAAATTATTATCGTGATGCTCATCTAGAGGTAGTTGGTATAAATAAGAGTGAGCCTGATATTGTTAATGATATTAGAGATTTATTAGAGGAGTATAATCCTAATATTATCGTTATAACAGGTCATGATGCTTATTATAAGGATCATATGTATAAGAATAGTACTAACTTTATTGAGGCTGTAAAAGAGGCAAGAAAATATGAAAAAGATCATGAAAAATTAGTTATTATCGCAGGAGCTTGTCAATCTAATTATGAAGAATTAATTAAAGCAGGCGCTAATTTTGCATCTAGTCCAAAACGTATTAATATTCATGCGTTAGATCCTGCAATTATAGCCACAAGTGTAAGTATGTCACCTTCAAGCGTTGATATTGATTTAAAAAAAATATTAAGTCAGACTAAGTATGGTTCTAATGGAATAGGTGGGATTGTTACTAAAGGACTTATGCATGTAGGTTATCCTAGATAGGAGGAATATGACAATATCACAAATTAAACAAGAGTTAAATGATCATATAGGTGAGAAAATAACCTTAAAATATGATTTAGGTAGAAATAAGCATGAAGAGTATAATGTTGTTATAAAGGAATTATATAATAATGTTTTTCTTGTACAGTTAGAAGATAAGGATGAAGTAAAATCATTTTCATATTCAGATATAATAACTAATACATTGAAAGTTCGTTATTAAATTATTGCAAATATTTAAATATTAGTATATAATTAAGTTGTAAACATATCTGAAGGGAGAATATATTTATGAAAATTACATCAGTAAATGTAAAAAAAGATGAACATGGAAATAGTAGAATGGTAGGAAAGGCAACTGTTGTTCTTGATGAATGTTTTATGGTTAGAAATATTCGTATTATCGCTAAAGATGATGGTGGATTTATAATAGCTATGCCAAGTATTAAAGTAGGAGAAGGACAATATAAGGATATGGCTCATCCGCTTAATCAAGAAACAAGAAAAATGTTTGAGGAAGCTATATTAGAAGAATATAATAAAGTAAAAGATAACGAAGAAGAAGCTAGTGAAGAATAATTCACTAGTTTTTTAATACTTTATTTTAATATGCATATTATTATTTAGGAGGACAAATATATGCAAAATGAACATTCAGTCGCATCATTAAATCACAATGTAAGTATAACTGATCGAAAGGGATTGGTTATATCAGGTGTAAAAAAGATAGAAAGCTTTGATAATGAAGAGTTTTTACTTGAAACTACAATGGGATATATAATTATAAAAGGTAATGAACTTGAAATAATTAAACTAGATACATACCAAGGTAATATATCAATTAAAGGACATGTTAATAGTCTTACTTATGTTGATAATAAAACTAAACATGAAACTCATGAAAGTGTATTTAATAAGTTATTTAAATGACATTAATTATTCAGATTAAAAGTTTAATATTTTCATTTATCTTTGGTATGTTATTCGCACTTTTCTTAAATCTTAATCATAAGCTAGTTTATGATGTAAAATTCGTAGTAAGATTAATATTCACTTTTCTTTATGTAATATGTATGTCTTTACTTTTTTTTATTATATTAAAAAGAATTAATAATGCAATTATCCATCCATATTTATTTATTGCTATTATAATAGGATTTATAATAGCTGATGTATTATATGATAACATTGTTAAATTAATAAAAAAATGATATACTTATTTATATAAGGTAGGTGATAGTATGGCAAGGAAAAAAAGTATAAAGAAAAAAGCTAAACGTAGACTGATGCTTTTTGGTACATTAT
Organism: uncultured Bacillota bacterium; assembly: GCA_946540075.1. Taxonomy (GTDB): domain Bacteria; phylum Bacillota_I; class Bacilli_A; order RF39; family UBA660; genus CAMNHZ01. The sequence continues at coordinate 7,808 of CAMNHZ010000016.1, read as the reverse complement.
CTTGTTTTTTACTTGGATATCTTGCTTATACTGCAACTACATCAGTTTATAAGATTATTGTTCTTTCTAATAAAAAACAACAATTAGAAACTAATTTAGTTCAGTTAAAAAAAGAAGAGGAAGATCTTAATATTGAAATTACTAAGTTAAAAGATCCTGATTATTTAGCGCGTTATGCAAGAGAAAATTATTTATATTCTAAGAATGGAGAATATATTATAAAAATAGAAGATAAGAAGAAAAAGAATTCTATTAAGAAAATTAATTTTTTTGAAACATATAAGTATCCTATTATTGCATCAGTAGTAATTGTTCTTTTTAGCTTTATTTGGCTTTTAAAGAAATTAAATGAATGATAATAATGTACTTGACCATGCTATAAAAAAATGATATTATTTATCTTAATGTATTGAAGGTGATTTAATGAAAAAAATATTAACAGGATTAAAACCAACAGGTGATATGACTTTAGGAAATTATATTGGTTCTATTAAACAAATGGTTAGTTTACAAGAACAATATGATTCATATATATTTGTTGCAGATTTACATGCACTTACTATACCTCAAGATCCTAAAGAGATTAATGATCGTATTAGGAAGTTTATTGCTATGTATATTGCTTGTGGTATAGATCCTACTAAGAATACTATTTATATTCAATCTGAAAATGAGTTTATTCCTGGTATATCTTATTTACTTGAGTGTACTACTTATTATGGTGAAGCTTCTAGAATGATTCAATTTAAAGAAAAAAGCAAACAGAATGCTAATTTCTCGGTAGGGTTATTAACATATCCAATTTTAATGGCTGCTGATATATTATATTGTGATGCAGATTATATTCCTGTTGGAATTGATCAAAAACAACATGTTGAATTAGCTCGTAATATAGCTGAGAGGTTTAATAATAGATATGGGGATACATTTATATTACCTGAACCATTAGTTAGTAAGAGTGGTACTAAAATAAAAGATTTAAAGGATCCTACTAAGAAGATGAGTAAGTCTGAAGAAAATCCTCAAGGTGTTATTAGTATGTTTGATGATAAAAAAACAATTACTAAGAAGATTATGGGTGCTGTTACAGATAGTGATAGTATTGTAAAATATGATCCAGATAATAAACCTGGTATTTCTAATCTTTTAAATATAGCATCTATATTGTCAGGAAAGAGTATTGAAGATATTGAAAAAGATTTTGAAGGAAAAGGATATGGTGATTTTAAAAAGTATGTAGCAAGTGTTACTGCTGATCATATTGGTGAAATTCAAGATCGTTATAATAAATTAATTAATAGTGATGAACTTGAAAAAATTCTAAATGATGGAATTACTAAGTCACGTGAATTAGCTCGTAATAAGTATAAAACTATGTGTGAAAAGATGGGTATAGTTAGATATGAGTATAAGTAATTGAAACATATAATTATGTTTCTTTTTTTATATAAAAATATAATTTTGATGATAAATTTTAATATTTAAGAACTATTAAGTTATATGATTATTGACATGTTTATTAAATATGTTAAAATAATTATAGTAGATACTAGGAGGAAGTTATGAATAGAAATAGACAAAATAGAAATATCTTAATTGGAATGTTAGTTGTTGCTGTATTAGTTATGACTACAGGATATGCTGCTTTTGGTAGTAATTTAAATATAGTAGGTACTGCTACAACAAAGGATTGGAAAGTTGATATAACATCAATTTCAGAGGGTGTAGCAAGTGGAACAGCTCGTAATGTTGATACTCCTGATTTTAATGCTACAACAGCTTCTTTTAATGTTGTTTTGGTAAAACCAGGAGATTCTATGGAATATGATATAACTATTAGTAATACTGGTAATGTAAATGCTGTTGTTGATTCTATTGATGTAGCAGGTGATACAACTGCAACAGAGGGAATTAAGTATACAGTAACAGGAGTTGAACAAGGAACTAAATTAGATGCTCAATCTACTAATACAGTTCATGTAAAAGTAGAATGGGTTGGAGAACAACAAAATGTAGAAAATACTACCAAGTCAATTACAGTTACAGTTAATTATGTTCAAGCATAAGATGACCTTGTCATCTTTTTTTCTTGACATAAAAAGGTTTATATTTTAAACTTATTATAGAATAGGGGTGAATATATGAATAAAAGAATAGGGACTATATGTGTTATTACAATAATAGTGTTATTTCTTGTTTTCTATAATATTTTAAATAGTATATTTGGTAATAATATTTATTTAGCTGTTATTTGTCCATTATTTTGGTTATTACTTTTTTTATTTTGTTATATATCACCTAGTAGGGTTATTACGAAGCATGAGAGAATTGATATAACACAAACAATGATTATATCAGCTATAAGTTATATTATTTTATATTTTTTATTAGGATTAATATTTGGTTTTCAGTATAGTCCTTATAAACATGATATTATATCAATTGGATTAAATATATGGTTATTATGTATAACTATTCCAATGGAAGAGTATGTAAGAAGTTATTTGGTAAAGAATAATTCTAATAATAGTTTTGTGTTATTTTTAATAACAATATTATTTACGTTTGTAATGTTGAATTTTGGAATATTACAATCTAGTTATAATAATTTTATAAGTGGTTTTAAATATACTAGTAGTCAGTTATTTACAACATTGATATCTAATTTTTTGTTATCATATGTTGTACTTAAAACAGATAGTATTCCTAATACGATTTATAGATTATTATTACAATTAGTATTAATACTTACTCCTATAATGCCTAATTTAGATTGGTATATATCTGCAGTTATTAATCTTGTTGTAGTAACTATAACATATATATATATTAAAAATTGGTGTTTAAATAAAGAAAAAGAATTATCGATAAGAGATTTACGTAAGAATAGTTCTAAAAGGTATATACCATTTTATATAAGTATAATTCTATTTATTTTATTTGTGGCAGGAATATTTAGTTATCAGCCAATCACAATCATGTCTAATAGTATGTTTCCAGAATTTAAGAAGGGAGATGTATTAATAGTTAAAAAGATCAAAGATAAAAGTTCTTTAAATATTGGTGATATTATTGAGTTTAAACATGATAAGATAATTACTCATAGAATTGTTAATATATATTCAAATGATAGAAAGTATTACTTTAAGACAAAGGGAGATAATAATTTAGAGGATGATAATTATATTGTAAAAGAAGAAGATATAGTAGGTAAGGTTGAATTTGTTATACCTGGTATAGGTTATCCAAGTGTTATGATGAAAGAATTATTTGAATAAAAAAACATGTTATTTTAACATGTTTTTATTGTACTATAACAGTTCTAACTTGTGGGCTACCTGTATAACCATCAACTGTTATTGTATATGTAATTATATATGTACCAGCTTCTCTGTTACTTGATTCAAGTGCTGCAAGTGATGATGATCTTTCAACGCCATCAGTACCAATGAATGTTACTGATGTTGTATAAGCTGAATTAACAGCAGAACCATTATTAGTAACAGTTATTCCAGGATCAGAATAAGAATCTGATTGACTGATTGTTGAAGATTTTTGTCCGTTAAGACTAACTTCTATTTTTGATTTATTAACTGAAACATTAACTGAAACACCGCTACTCTTATTTGAACTATTCTTGTAGGCTGTTTTAACAGTGTATGAAGAAGCAGAATTAGAATTTAGTGATATTGTATATTTTGTTGAACTAGTAAATCCAATTAGTTTATTACCAGCATATATTTCATAACCAAATTCTCCTAATGATGAATTATCAACATCACTTAATGGTTTAGCTGCTGTCCATGTAAGAGTTAAAGTATCACCATTTACTGATGCTTTTAAGTCAGAAACATTTTCAAGTTGTTTATAACTATTAGAACTTTCAGTAGGTTCTGTTCCTTTTTTAAATAATTCAGTTACAACTTTATTACTAGGTGTATAATCACTAGCTAATTTAGCGGGATTAGAACCATATTCAATTTTTACCTCAGAAACACCAGCAGGTTTAGTCCAGTTGCTTCCGTTTTTAAATATACCTTTAGCAACAGCTTGGAATAATCTACGATGTGATATTGTATAAGAAGTACTGTGATATCTAGCGTTTATTTTTGGATATCCATACCATACAGATATTGCATAGTCAGGTGAAATACCATCAACCCATAAGTCGTTAACAACATCACCCTTCATATTCCATGCTTTGATAGTGGCAGCATCATAGTTAGATGTACCAGTCTTAGCACCGAATATAGCACCATTTACATTTGCTTGAGCACCAAGTCCTTTTTGAGCAGAAGATTGAAGTAGGCTAGTCATCATGTAAGCAGTTTCTTCGCTCATAGCACGAGTCTTTTTAATTTCTTTTTCTTTTTCTTCTCCAGATTCACGGAAGATTATTTTAGTATAACTATGAGGAGTTATATAATATCCACCATTACTGAAAGCAGCATATGCAGCAGCAACAGTTAGAGGACTTTCACCATTATATCCACCAAGAGCATGAGCTTCATGGATAACACCGTTATCTGCTATTTCAGGACTAAGTCCTAAAGCTTTAACGAATTTCTTAATATTACTATTTTTATTTGCTTGGAAAGCTTTTAAAGCTGGAATGTTACGAGAAGCAGCTAATGCTTCACGCATAGACATAAATCCAGAATATGTACGGTCCCAGTTTTCAACTTTTGTACCATTTGAATAAGTATGAGGTTCATCTACAAATGGAGTATAAGTAGACCAATTTTCATATTCAATACCTGGACCATAATCATAAAGTGGCTTAGCTGTAGACCCAATTTGACGTTTAATCATTGTAGCATTATTAAAGCTTCTAGCACCTTTACGATTTCTTCCTGCACCAACTGCAGTAATTTCACCATTTTTTACATCAAGGACCATGATACCAGCATCAACTGCATCATTTTCCCAAGTGAATGTTTTACCACTCATTATATCATCAACATATTTTTGTTTATTAGGATCTAATGTAGTATAAATCTTCATTGAAACACTATATGGATCATATCCTATATCATCAGTAACTTCTTCAATTACTGTATCAATAAATGCTTGATATTTCTTTTCAGATGAAGTATTAATTGTATTTTCATTTCTATCAATAACTATTTTTCCAACATCCATTTTAGATGCAGCTTCATGTTCTTTCTTAGTTATATAACCATGTCTTTCCATTAAGTATAGAACTGTTTCACGTCTTTTTTCAGTATACTCTGGGTTTTTATTTGGATCATATGAATTAGGAGCTTGGAATAAACCAGCAATCATCGCAGCTTCTGATAAGTTAATATCTTTAACTGATTTACCAAAGTATGTTTGACATGCTTGTTCAACTCCCCAAGCACCACTACCTAAATAAGGAGCATTAACATAAAATTCCATTATTTCTTTTTTAGAATAATTTCTTTCAACTTGGAATATAGACATATAAATATCTGTAAACTTACGTTTTATACCAGCAATACCAGTAGAAGTAGTAGAAGTAAAGTGATTCTTAACTATTTGCATGGTAAGAGTACTAGCACCACCAGCATTTCTACCTAATGCTTGACCAAACCCAGCTTTTAAGAAACGAGGTAAGTCAAATCCATTATGTTCGAAGAATCTTGAATCTTCAGTAGCAATAATAGCATCTACCAATACTTCAGGTAAATCATCATAAGTTACTTTTTCACGAGCTTGAGAACCAATCTTAGTTACAACATTTCCATCTTTATCATAAATGATACTTGATTCTTTAGCATATAACTTTTTAGCATCAAACTTAGGAGCACGAGCAATTATATCAATCATAAATATAGTAAATGCAGCCGCAATTGCGATAAATAATACTATCGCCCCTAATATAATAGTTCTTATTATTTTTTTTCTTTTCTTGTTATTTGCTAAATTCTTACCAATTTTAGAATTCTTGATTTTTCTAGATAAATTATTATCACTAACACTTTTATTATCTTTAAAATCAGTTATCTTCATAGTTTTGTCACCTCTTTTTATTCTTTTTAAATCAATTTGTTTAACTTTACTAACAACACAACCAATTAAACTATTTTTACTAGCTCTACTATTATTAAAACTTTTTTTATTAGGCGTAGCTTCTTTTTTTAATGAATAGTTATTTCCTGAACTAGTATGATAATGATTTGTTCTATTTTTAGATTTTTTAATCTTATTAAGTATATTTGGAAAATAAATTATAGTGTCTAAGACGAGTATAATTAGAAAAGCACGACCAAATCCTATTACAAAACTACCAATAATTAGCGTAATAAAACTTAAGGCAAATATAATTACATCAGACTCATTTTTTGCAATAAACTTCTTTAATTCTTTAATATTCACAACATTACCTCCTAAAAGTAAACTTCATCAATTACTTTTAAATAATCAACTCTTGGTTGAAATCTATCTTTTATTAAAATACCTTCCTTAGTAAAATAATCAATAGGTATTGATTTTCTATCATTATCATTAATGAACGATATTAGTTTATTACCATCTAAATAATATGTCAAATTAAGAGTCGTAAACCTAACAATTAAAAAGCCAATTCCTCCGTGATTAATAATACTTTTTATATGTTCAATTTGGTGCTGATGTATATTATTAAGTGGAAAAGATGTTTTGCTTTTGCACTCTTTAGCATCAAAATCAATATATTTACCTTTATATACACCATTATAATCAGTTGTTGATGGAGTATTAAAGTGAGCTTCTTTAATAACAGCTTCTAATCGTGAGGGATAATCAACCTTGTTTATAGTAATAGGAGTAGGTTTCTTATGGATTACTCCGATATTATTATCAAGGTAATACTTATTAGTTACATTAATATCTTCTTCTAATGTCATACCACGATTCGCATATGATACATTATTTTTATGCATCTTTTTTACTCCGTTAGGGTACTTCATAATATCACCCTATATTATTATACTATAAAAGATGCTGATTTTCTATTAATTTTTGTATATTTTGAAAACTAATCACTTTTTGACAAATGTAGTGTAAAAATGCTATAATTAGAACGTTTTGAACCAAGGAAAAGAAGGACTAAGGTGATATTATGAAGATAAATAGCGTTGATCTTACTATAAGTGCAGTAAGAAGAAGTCAATATCCAACTGACAACAAACCAGAATTTCTTTTAGTAGGTAGATCTAATGTTGGTAAAAGTAGCTTTATAAATACTATTATAAATAGAAAAAATTATGCTAGAACATCATCAAATCCTGGTAAAACACAAACAATTAATTTTTATTTAGTCAATAATGAATTTTATTTAGTAGATGCCCCTGGGTATGGATTTGCTAATTTAAGTAAAGCAAATAAGAAAAAATTTGGGTTAATGATGGAAGATTATCTTCAAAATAGACCTAATTTAAAACAAGTTTTTATGCTTATTGATTTTCGTATAAAACCAACAGCTGACGATATTATGATGTATGAATTCTTACTTCATTATAATATTCCAGTTACAATTGTCGCAACTAAAGTTGATAAAGTAGGTATTACTCATCAACAAAAACAAAGAAATGCTATATTAGATGAATTAGAACTTACTGTTGGAAATGACTTTGTTATGTTTTCAAATATAAATAAAATGGGTAAAGATCAAATTCATGATAAAATAAAAAGAATTATAATTGGATAAAAACATAAGAAAAATAAATGCATAGTATATATTGGTGATACTATGAAAATAGTAAATAAAAATAAAAATATGATAATCTATATCAATAAACAAGAATTACCAGATATAAATATAAAAAATAAAATTGACTTAAAAT
>CAMNHZ010000015.1 GCA_946540075.1 uncultured Bacillota bacterium | reverse complement strand
AATGGCCCAGCAAGCCGCCTTCGCCACTGGTGTTCCTTCTAATATCTACGCATTTTACCGCTACACTAGAAATTCCACTTGCCTCTACCATACTCAAGTCTATCAGTTTCTAAAACGAACTGAGGTTAAGCCTCAGGCTTTAATCTTAGACTTAATAAACCGCCTACACACGCTTTACGCCCAATAAATCCGGATAACGCTCGCCCCCTACGTATTACCGCGGCTGCTGGCACGTAGTTAGCCGGGGCTTTCTGGTAAAGTACCGTCAGCTTACCATCATTACCTATGGTAAGGTTTCGTCCTTCATAACAGAGTTTTACAATCTATAAGACCGTCATCACTCACGCGGCATTGCTCGTTCAGGGTTTCCCCCATTGACGAATATTCCTAACTGCTGCCTCCCGTAGGAGTTTGGACCGTATCTCAGTTCCAATGTGCCCGATCAGCCTCTCAGCTCGGATATGCATCGTTGCCTTGGTAGGCCATTACCCTACCAACTAGCTAATACACCGCAAGCTCATCTCAAAGTGAAGCCGAAGCTCCTTTTAGCATATCTACTTATGTAAATATGAATCATCCGGTATTAGCCACCGTTTCCAGTAGTTATCCCAGTCTCTGAGGTAGATTACCCACGTGTTACTCACCCGTCTGCCACTAAGTGGTGATCTACGTCCAGCTTTGTGCAAGCACGCAGCTTTCAGTAGGCCACTTCGTTCGACTTGCATGTCTTAGGCATGCCGCCAGCGTTCATCCTGAGCCAGGATCAAACTCTCCAAAAAAAATAAACATTTTTGTTTGTTCAGTTTGTGTTAATTTATCCTGACTTTTGAATTGACATTTTTGCTCAGTTTTCAAAGATCATTTCACGCTTTCTCGTTGAAAGCACTACTAATATATCAAACACAGAAGATTAAGTCAATACTTTTTTTTAATTTTTTTAAAGTTTTTTTATTTTCCTAATTTTATGTGTTTTTGCAATTGCTTTTACGACTTTTTTCGTCGTTTTTCGCAATCACTAAAAATGATTATACACAATTGTTTTTATAAATGCAAGTGTTTTTTTGAAAAAAATTAATTTTTTTTACTTTTTTTGATTTTTAACGGTTTTTTAGTCATTTTTCTATGTTTTTTCATTAAAAACACTTATATATATAATATAGAAAACAGTTAATAACCACCATCTATATTATATATATGCATAATATTAATATTGATGACTAATTATTAACTGTTTTAATTTTTTATACTTTTATATTCCTTATAGTATTTCTCATTCAATGTTTTATCAAATATAATTGAACCACTTTTATAAAAATCAATCAAATCTGATAAACCATCAGTTATAACTTTATCCAACTTAGGACCATAGTTCATTAATTTTTTATGATATTTATATTCCAATCCATCAAGTATCTTATAGCACCCGTTGGGAAAAATTCTAAGATCTAAATCATAATCAATATATTTTATAGTCCCTTCCTCTATAATAAATGGGGTTGCAATATTACAATAATAATATATTCCATTTTTCTTAAGTTGTGCAATAACATTAAACCAACGATCTTTAAAAAAATACATTATAGCAGGTTCTTTTGTTTTCCATGTACTACCATCTGCTTCTGTTACAGTTGTTTTTCGGTTTCCAAATACTATATAATCTTTTTTTACATCAAGTACAACTGCCTCATCCCATGCACGATGAATCTTTCCGTTGTGTTTATAACATTGAATTTTGAGAACATCACCTTTCTTTAACGTCTTCATAACTCACTTCCCTAAACTAATTATATAATATATTTAAAAAAAATACCACAAAATATTGTGGCATCCTTATTTATTCTTTACATATTCTAACGCTTTTTTTAATTGTGTATCGTTTTCTTCTGTTGGAGAATTGAAATATTGATCATTTTGATCAACTTCTATATCAGGTTTAATTCCTACTCCATTGATCCATTTACCTTTTGAAGTAAGCCATTTCTTAGTTGTTATTTTATATTCACTATTTGTATCAGTCTTTTTTAATTCCTGTACTGTTCCCTTTCCAAAAGTTGTTTTACCTATTACAGTAGCCCCTAATTGTTCTTGCAAAGCAGATGTCATAAGTTCAGAAGCTGAAGCTGATGTTTCATTTACTAATAGAACAATTGGATACTTCTTAGTATCATTACCATTAGAATAATACTTTTTAATACTTGCTTTCTTTTGAATCTGATATATAACTTTATCTTTATTTAAGAATAGTGAGATCATATCTTCTGCAACAGTTAAATATCCACCTGTATTGTTACGCAAATCTATAATCAAACAATTTATGTTTTCTTTTTCTAATTGCTTTAAAGCATCTGAAAATTGTGAATAAGTAACTTTTGAAAATACATCTACTGCAATATAACCAACTTTCTTATTATCTTCATTATATATCTTATAATCGACAGACTTAATTATTATATTACTTCTTTTTACATTAAAGTTATAAATTTGATTATCTCTTTTAATTTGAAACTTTAATTCTTTATTATTATAGTTTGCTATTTTTTTACTCAATTCTGAAGATACCTTATTAGTATAGTCAACATCATTTAGTTTTAATATGATGTCACCAGGTTTCATTCCTGCTTTAGATGCAGGACTATTTTCAAAAACACGAACTATTTCTATATTACCTTCTTTATTATTTACAACTTCTATACCTACCCCAGTATAAGATCCATCTAATTTTATATCTAAACTATTAGAGTCTGAATTACCTATATATGAAGAATATGGATCACCTAACGATTGCATCATTCCTGCAATAGCACCATTTACAAGTTGCTCATCATTTATATCACCATAATAATTCTCTTTTATTTCATTATATACATCAGCAATTTGTTTTAAATCGTCACTATTTGACGCAGTCATCCCACCTCTGGTAGTTCTTAGTGCAATTATATAACCAAAACCAAGACTCATAACACATGTAATAACAACAATTACCGCTGTATCAAAAGTAGAAAAAGTTGGTTTATATGGTTTTATCTTTCTTATCTTTTTTATTTCTTTATCTTTACTAGCAACTTCCCTTTTCATGTAATCACCTACTATTTCAATATATCACAGTTTTATTATATATGATACAACCATTTTTATTTTATACAAAAATTTACAATTTACTAATTTTGAGTATTACTACTATCAGATGATACTTTTGAAGCTAAGTCTTCTAATATTTCAGTTATATCACTTAAATCATCAGAAGAATCATCAATCTTATGATCTTTTATATGTAATAAAGTTGTTTTACTAAATCTAATATCCTTTATATCATCAACATTTAAATTACTATCATCCTTTAAGTATTTTTTGTTGAATGCAGAATCCAAATCAATAGTATATAATTTAGGATTATTATTTTCACCATCTAATTTAGAAGTATAACTTTGAAAATCACTAAGTTTACTGTTAGTTGTAGCTAATACATAATAATCATCATAGCTACGATCTAATAATTGTCCAACAATTATCTCATCATACTGAATTACAGCAGTCTCACCGCTATTAACAACAGTTTTCTTTGTACTTCTTTTTGCGATTATAAAATCTACAATAAAATAGCATATTAGAAGTGAAACTAGCATAACGCCAACAATAATAATTAATTTTTTTAATTCAAATTGATTATCTAAATCAGCAGTATATCCCCTATTTATATCTAATTTAGTAGTATTCTTTTTATTATTTGTTTTTTTTATAGAAGTTTGTTTCTTCTTATTGTTATTTGTTTTTTTAACATTATTCTTTTTCTTATTTGCCATATCTATCACCTTTGATTATTATAACACATTTATATCAAATATGGAACAAACAGTATATTAAAAAAAGATACTTAGTAGTCATACAATAACCACTAATATGTATCTACTTTCCAATTGGTAATGTATTTATAGATTTTGCTACACTAAGCAATTCCGAACTATCCATATTATTAGATGCAATATAATAATCTATTCCGTTAGTATTCCAAGTTATTGAGGAATCTCCAACAGCAGCAACAGTATCAAGCATAATTTCTGGTTCACCATACATAGGAATAACTTCGTTCTCATCAGATTTTTCCATTGTTTCTTGAACTAATGTAAATGATTTATCACCAGCAAATGTCATGATAACACGCTCACCATTTGTCTTGTCTACCTTCTCTTGCTTTTCAAGCGATGTATTTGTCGGCATATACATAGGATACAAAACATCATTTATTTTACTAACCGTTTTAGTATTCTCTTTTATCTTTGAAGCCAGATTAGTTTTTAAATCAAAATAATTATGATTAAATGTAGGATTCATATCTATATTTTTATATATCATTGTAATAAAAGGTTTTCCTTCTTTATTTAAAACTTCAACTTTCTTAATATTTAATTTCTTGTCTAAATAAATTCTCTGCCTTATTAATTCCTTATTATTAGAATAATTTGCTTTTGTTTCTATCACATATTCATTTTTAATTCTTTTTAACTTAGTATCTTTATCTGATTCAATATCAGATACCAATGATTGCATAATATAACTTTGAGAATTATTATATGGCCACTCACTTTGAAATTTAAAACTCTTCTTTATTGAAGGTGTTAGAACATATACACCTTCATCATTTTTTAAAATTATTTGTTCATGATTGTTTACTTTATTTATTAATCTTACTCTAAAATTATCTTTCTTTTTATAAGAAACCTCAACATTATATTTATATTCTTCTTCTCCCATAATCATTGATAGATTACCGGTAATGTGATATGCCGAACTATCATTTATTCGTTTTTTAAAATCCTTAATTATATCACTATCTGTATGTTTACCACATCCACTCAAAAAAATACTACAAATAAGAAATAAAAATACAACAAGTTTTTTCTTCATTTTTTCACCTCTACTTGTTTTCATTAAATTATACTTTATATTTATTAATTTTATGAATAATTAATAATAATTTGTAAAAAATAAGTAGTATAAGAAAGGAGAAATATGGAAACTTTAGAAAAAATTGCACTAATATTTACAATTATAGGCGCTATTAACTGGGGACTTATTGGTCTATTTGATGTTAATTTAGTTACTATGATATTTGGAGTTGGTACTATTTTAACTAAACTAGTTTATATAATTGTAGGAATTGCAGGTATCATAAACATCGGTTTATTTATGATGCATTTAGAAGAAAAATAAAAGACTTCACATTTTTAATGTGTGAAGTCTTTTGTTTATTATTTAATAATTTTTATGCTAACTTTTTTAGTTTTAGCTTTATATTCTACTTTAGAATCTTTTCCTTCAACCATAACAGGTACTTCATGAGTTCCGGCACCAAGTCCTTTTAAGTCAAGATATGCAGTTATATCATCAGAGTTTATATTATCTAATACCTCTTTAACACCTTTTACAGTAACAGATACTTTTATGTCTGATTCACTTACACCTTGAACACTATATCCTTCTGCTAAATTACGATACTCAATTCCTACGTTATCAACAACTTTATCAGTTGAACGATCTAATTTAATATTTATAGATACATTATTAACACTTAAAGATTTAACTCCAACTGGTTTATTTAATTCTGTCTTATATGTTTTATTTTCTTTTAAACCATTTACATCAATTTCAACTGGTAAATAACTTATATTAGCTAACGTTTTTTCTTTTCCATAAATAGTTACTTTAGATTCACTAGTAGTAATTGAACTTATTGCCATACCAAATCCAAGTTCTCCTGATGGAATAACTTTGATAGGTACTTCTTTACTTGGAGAAGTTATCTCTACTTCAGCATTTATTTTTTCTGGGACAACCTCAACATCAACAATTTTACCATTCTTATCAAAAGCTTTAAGTGGAATATCTTTCATTGTTATAGTCCCAACCTCTTGACTTGGTAATTGTTTAATATCAAGCAATGCTTTTACTGTAGCAACTTCAGAAACTTTATGTTCTGCTCCTTTTACTACAACTTTATCATTATCTATATTAACATCAGATATTGAAAGTTTACTATCTAAAGAATCTTCATTTAATAAATCAACTGTTAAACGCTTATTCGCAGATACTTTAGGATAAATAATAACAGTTGCCACACTTGGATTTACTTTATATTCCAATGAAGGTAAAGCTTGATCATACTTAATTGACACTTTATGTGTACCTGGTTTTAATCCAGATAAATCAACTGTTACACTGCTAGCAGGAGATTGCTTAGCAAAGTATATAGAAGAACGATTACCTATCAATGTAACATCTACTGTTTTTGGTAATCCTTCTACAACATAAGATTCCTCATTATAAGTTACCTCTACAGGAACTTTAGAGAATATCTCAGCTGATTTTTCTGTATACGATAATGCTCGTTGATCTACAACTATAAAAATTAATATAGCTAAAAACAAAGATACAAATAACATCGTATTAGATTTTGAAAACCATGATTCAACTTTACGACTATATGAACCAGTCTTATCAGTGAATTTTAAAACTAATTTAGTAACAGGAATTATGACTACTTTTTCAATAAAATGCCATATACCTTGGAAAAAGTTAATAGATTTCTTAGTTATTTTCTTCATTATTATCTTCCTCCTCAATATCTTCTTCATCATAGTATTGAACCTTTGGTCGTAATTCTTCTAATAACATTAACTTAAATTCATCTAAAGTAAGATTATAGTGTAATACTCCACCAATTGCGATAGATATTCTACCTGTTTCTTCAGAAACTATTAATGAAATACAATCTGAATCTTCACTAATTCCTAATGCTGCACGGTGACGTGTACCTAAACGCTTACTTATTTTCATATTATCACTAGTTGGGAATACTGCTCCTGCACTAGTAATTTTATCCCCTTGAATTATAACTCCACCATCATGTAATGGGTTATTAGGGAAGAAAATCGAAATTAACAGTTCACTAGTTATTTCAGCATATAACTTAGTAGATTTTTCAATGTACTCAGCTAAACTATTATCTCTTTCAATTACAATAAGAGCTCCAATACGTGCACGTTTTAAATACTCAATTGCTCCCATTATTTCATAAACCATTTTTTCTCTTTCATCAACAGTTAAAACCTTATGACGACCTAGTAATTGACTACGTCCAAGTTGTTCCAATACAGTTCTAATCTCTGGTTGAAATATTATTATAATAGCAAGTGGACCCCAAGTAATTACATAATCTAATAAATAACTAATAGTCAAAAGATTAAGTGCATAACTAACAACTCTAAGCACTATAATCATTGCTATACCTTTAAATATTAAAACCATTTTTAAATTTTTACGTAAACTTTTTAATACATAATATAGTACTAACCAAACAAGCAGTACATCTAATAATTTTCTAAATAAATCAATTCCAAAATCAATAGTCATACTATACCTCCATCTATTATTACCATTATAACATATTCCAAAATTATAATAAATACGATAACAATAATTTATAAAATTAATCATAAATAATTGTCACTAAAAGAAAAAAGGATAATTATATCCTTAAAATTTCCACAAATTATCTTTATCATCATCAGCTTCATTATCAAGCAATGGTTTTATATCATCAATGTCATTTAATATCGTATTAGTTATAGGATTATCATTAACAATTTCATCATCACTATCATTTTTTAATACTACATGATCTTCTTCCTTTACATCTTCAACAGGTTTTGTCTCTTGTACAGGTAAACTATCATCATTTAATAATAGATCATCAAATGAAAGATTGTCATTGCTTTCTTGATTTACACTATCAGAAGTAGTATCATCTACTTTATTAAAATCCGTATCCTCAAAAAAACCATTATCAGGTAAATCCGCATTTTCTATTTCATCATTTTCTTCTTTTTTTAATTCTTCTTTTTTCTTTTTTCTATCATCTATACTTTTCTTTTTCTTATCTTTAGCTTTTTCTTCAAAATGGGTATTATCAGCAATATAACCAATAAGCGCTAATATAAGTACAACACTAATAACCACAAACCATACATAATTATCAATCACAAAATTCATATTGATAACCTCCCTATTCTTCTACACTTCATACAATATCTTAACATTAATTGTCAAATTAAACAATACTTTTTTATCATTCTTGTAAATAATTTTCACCTTTAAATGGTTCTACCAATGATAAATCATTATAATTTTGTTGTCTTAAAACCTCATAAATCATGATAGCTGCACAATTAGATAAATTAAGTGCACGTATCTTATCATTAGTTGGAATACGCATACAATGATCTAGATCTTCTTTTAGTATTTCCTTTGGTATCCCCGTACTTTCTTTACCAAATATTAAATATATATTTTCATTGTGGTCACTATAATCAAAAGAAGTATGTGGCTTTTTACCATATCTAGTCAGATAGTAGTAAGTACCTTTATTCTTTGATTTGAAATCTTCCCAATTCTCATAAACTGTATAATCACAATTATTTATATAATTAGCTCCACTACGTTTTATACTTTTTTCATCTAGTGAAAAGCCTAATGGCTTTATAAGATGTAGTTTGGTGTCTGTTCCAGCACAAGTTCTCATTATATTACCAGTATTACCTGGTATCTCAGGTTCATATAAAACTATATTATTCAACTTCATCACCTATGATTCCATGTTTTAAGAAAAACATTCTTACATCTCTTATATTAATTTCAGTATCATCTTGATATAAAGCATCAACAATTCTTCCGTCTTTAAAAATAAGTATATTAGATCTACTAACTATTACGTTCTTATTATATTCTAAATTACTACTAAAATAGTTATCCAAAATTTTTATATCATCACTATCTACAGTATCTATATAAATAAACTCATTATTAAAACTGTCACTACCAACTAATCTCTTTAAACTATTCTCAAAAGATTTTGTTTTATAATCTTTTATATCTCTTATATATAAAACCATATTAGGATTTTCTTTAACATAGTTAGATAATTCATCTATCGTAATTGTAGGTATTCCATCCATATTTCGATCACGATATGATCTAGTATTCTCATATAAATTTGTTGCATAATATAACAATATTAATGTTCCTATTATAAGTCCTAATAAAATAAAATAATTTTTCTTTGGAATTTCACGCATATATATCATCACATCCTATACTAATTTTAACATAAATAAAATCAACTTTCAATCGTTATTACAATATATGACTATTTAAGTGCTTTGTTTATAAACAAATTGTAAACTGATAAAAAAATAAAGAGATGACACATTCATCTATAGGTCAATCTCTTTATCTTCTACATCTTCTATTGTTACAACTGGTAATACAATACCTTCTTCTTCACATAATTTTTTAAAATCTTGACGGAACTTTGTTAATTCCTTAACTATACTGTCAGGATATATTCTCTTACTAATTTTAATAGCATTATAAACATCTTCTATATCTACTTGTTTTTTGTTATGATATAGTGCGTGCGAGAACGCTTGAGTTAGTACTGAAAAAGCAACGTCTGGATACATGGCAGATAATCCATATACTCTTTTAAACTCTGATGTTGCACTTACTATAGCCTTTACAAGTAGCTCAGTAACATATTCATTATATTTAAATGTAACACCTGTTTGCTTAGCTATTTTAGGTATTGTACCCATCAAAATCTTAACAGTAGTAGGTTCATCAGGTTCTAATACTTCAATTTTTTCAAATCTACGTAAAAAGGCTCTATCTCTAATTACATATGTATTATACTCAACTGTTGTAGTTGCCCCAATAGCTTTGATATCTCCACGATCTAAGCCTGCCTTTAACATATTAGCTAAGTCCATAGATTCTCCTCCACCAATTAGAGTATGAATCTCATCAATAAACACAATAGTCTTAGACGTATGTTTTAATTCTTGAACTAAAAGATTCATTATTAATTCATCTTTTCCATCAACAACTATTCTACCTACTAATGATGTTGAATTAAACTTTATAACGCGATATCCTTTTAAAGCCTCTGGAACTTGATTATTTTTAATCAAATATGACAATCCTTCAACAATAGCTGTTTTACCTATACCAGGTTTACCTACTAATAATCCAGACTTTTCTGGTGTAAGTAATACAATCATTAATCTTTTTATTTCGTCATCTCTAGCTATAGCTGGATTAGTTACATATTCTTTAGCAGTTAAATCTTCTCCATAATTAGCTAAAACACTAAAATTAACAGATTGTTTTTTTTCAGATAATACATTTTCCTCTTTATCTACCTCAATTGGTTTCACAGGATTTACTGAAATCGAATTATTATTTTCATTATTCATTATTTTCACCTACTTTATAAATCCATTACTTTTGAACTTTTTAACTGAATAATCATAATTTTTATTACCAACTATTCTAGTATACTCAGGACTTGTTTTGCCATCTCCTTCGACTCCATTCTTAAAGAAGACAACAGTTGGAGTACCTGTAAAGCTTATCTTATTACCTAATGAATCGTTATCATTATCTGATAGTTTAGAAATATCAATATAGTATACTTTAACTTGATACCTTTTAATAATTCTTTCAAGTGTTGGTTTATACTCAAGACAGTGACTACATGTACTTGAACCAATTAACAAAACAAATGTTTCTTTGTTGTCAACCATCTTATTAAATTTATTATAGTTTATTTCTTTATATGTTGTAAGTCTTCCAAAACAACCTGTCATCAAAAAACAAACAACAGCAATTGTAATTATTTTTAAATTCTTCATTGTTACCTCTTTTCCCTAATTATTATATAACATATAAAAAGAAAAAAAAAGATGTTTTAATTAATATCATCTTTTTTTACAGCAATAAGCTGATCTTTTTCAATATAAATTTCATCATTACTATCAATTATATTATCCATATTAGTAGATAATTTCTGGGCAACACTTTCTAATGTATCACCGCTTTCAGTAATGATAAATTTAGTATTTTCTAGTGGTATTATTATCTGTTCATCTTCATATATATAATCATCTTCTTTAATCCCATTGATACCTAACAAATCCTTATAATTAATTCCTAACTCATTAGCTATATTATATATAGTGTCGCCATCTTTTACCTTATAAATTCCAAACATATCATCTGAATTTAATGGGACTATCATTTGGTTAGTATTTTCAAACTTATAATTTGAATCAAATCCATTAATATCATTTAATGTATCAACATCTGTATCAAATATATTTGCGATTGAATTTAAACTATCACCATCACGTATATCATATATTTTGTACATGCTTTCACCCCATAATATTATATGTATATTTTGATTTTTAGAAACAAAAAAAAGAGAGTTTTAACTCTCATGAATATAATAAGTTAATGTCTTATTAAACTGATATTCTGTATTTTCATACACCGTTTTATTTCCGGTTATATCACTATAATATCTTACAGCATTATTATAATTATAATAAACATATTCACCAACAAACTTCAAACTGTTTGGATCATCAGTTTTAAATATATAAGTAAGTTTATCCTTATATCCTATTGGAGCACGATATACATCATATAAATTTCCATTTCTTTTTACGTAATAATAGAATCCTGATAGTTTATTACCATTTTTAATTATTCTCTGATATGTATCATCAGATGATTCTTCATAATACTTAAATTTAACTTCATCTGAAGCTGCTTCATATGCATTTATATCTTCCCATTTACCATTATTATAGCTAATTATTTTAGCATCTGACTTTCCTAACGTTATAAGTCTCTTATGTTTAATATCTAATTGATACTGAGCCTTATTACTCTTATCATATATATATAAAGAGTCTCCAACTACACCTTGTATATATGAATTAAAAGATATTCTTGTAGTCATATTAATATAATCAAGTTTATTCTTTTCAATATCAACCACAACAAAACGATTAAAATCATACTTACTATCGTAATCAGCTGAAACATAATACTTTGAAACTATTGTAGTTAATTTCTTTGTATATTCATCATTTGAAAATAATTTCATATGATTAACCTTAGAAATAACCTTTCTTGATAATATATATATTCCATTATAATCATTTATGGCAAGATAATGATTTCTAGCCAAATTACTTTTATAAACTGTTATATTCTTAAAATTATAATCATCTTTTTGATTGTCTGTAAATTTATTCTCATCATAACCTTTTAAAGATTTAACAAATGAATCTAAGTTTTCATCATATCCAGACAACATACGATAATTCTTAGTTATTCCATTATCATCACAAAGCACATCTGTTACTTGTTCATTATCTCTAAAATGTGGATAAATACATTTATACTTTCCGTTATAGTAATCAATTGATCTTATTAATTCCTTAGAAAAACCATAATTATTAAAAGTCTCTATAACAAACTTAGTACCATCTATATCAATATCAAATATATAGTTATTAGTTTCATTTTTTATTCGTTTAATATTTTTTTCTTTTACTTTCGCACTTAATTTATCATTTACACCTACTATATATGTCATTTCATATCCAGTATTAAAAAAATTAAATGTTAATTGGATAAATATATAAACAGAAAACATAAATAACAACATTGTAAATATACGTTTCATTATTATCAACCCTCTTGATTTTATATTTTTATTATATAAAATAATTTTAACTTTTACAATAGAAAAAGAAACTAAACATTAGTTTCTCCTTGTTTCATATGACGTTTTTTTTGCATCATATATTCACTTATGCTTGTTTCAATTTCTGGTAAACTTTTCTTATCTAAATTAGAAATTACTACTAATTCTTTAACTGTATCTATATATATTTTACCCCAAATAATACCACTTGATACTTCTAAATCATTAAATAAATCAGGCGTTATTGAAGTTAGAAAATAACCAAATACAAGTCTATCCTCTCCTAATAATATTCGTTTGTTTGTAACTAATATTATATATGTAGTGATTATATCTAATGGATTATCATTCTTTTGTCCTGCAAATGCATATACGATTTCCTCACCAGGATTTAAGTGTTTTTCAAGAACTTTTGCGTGTTTTTTTAATCTCCAAGCAATAGTTAATGGATATTTCCTTTTGAATTTCATCACTTCATCATAAACGTGTTTTTCCATTATATCACCCTATTACATTAACTTTCTTTAAGAATTTTACAAATTCACTCTTCTCTTTGTAACCTTCTAATGCTTCTACTACTTCTTTATCTTCAATTACAAGAGTAAGTGGTGTTCCAAAATTCTCTAAATCTTTTAAATAACTTAAAGAACTAAACAATGCTTTATTATCATCTTGTGATAATTCAGTCAAATTAAGATAATTTATTGTTATATTATATTCTTTAGCTATTTCATTAATAATAGGCTTAGTTTGATTACAATATGTACATCCTGTTTGTCCTATAACAACAACAGAACGCTTTTTACTTTCTAAGATTTTTTCATAATCACTATAACTAATATTGGTTAAATTAGCATATTCAGAAACCAATTTTTCATCTTTATCAATCATTCCATTATTTTGTAAGAATGAGAATAATACATCTCTTTCTACAAATCCTGATTGTTCTGCAACTGGTTTTCCATCTTTTACAACTACCATATATGGTGTTCCAAAATTATCACTATTTATATTCAACATTTTTAGTATTTTTTCTAAACCTTCATCACTAATGTTATCAGTATTAACATAAGTATACTTTACATTATATTCCTTAGTTATTTCATTTAGAATAGGACTAAATTGTTGACAATAACTACAACCACTTCTACCAATATAAATTACATGGCGTCCTTTTGCTTTTATTGCACTAGTATATTCATCCATATATTTTTGTTTAGTTTGACCAGCGCTTAACCCTAGAAAAAGACCAAGACCTACAAATGCTGCAATGACAGCTAATATTATTATTAATTTTTTAGTTTGACTCATAAAATCTCCTGCTTTCCATTTTTAATTCTATCACATTTAATAATATTTAACAATAAATTAATCTAAGAATTTTTTAACCTTTACTCAAAACTTTTTTAGACATAGATCTTTTACCACATTTAGGACATTTAAGATATCTTGTAATCCAATTGCTGTTTCCTAATTCTTAGCTTTTTCTTTTTTTGCAGATTCTCCTTGTTTAATATATTCAAATAATTCTAGATTCCATTCATTATTCATAAAGTACCTCCGCAATTATATATATTATATAACATTTTATTATAATTTACCATTTCAAAGTGCAATTTTTGCACTTTGAAATAAGTTGTTTACCGCAACATTGCCTATGTTTTTTACCAGAGCCATTCCGAAGTTGGACAAGAAAAATAGTATGATCTATCCTACCTTTAAATCTTAATCTTCCGATTATTTATTTTTCGAACTTTACTGATATACTATCATTACCTAAATTTGGTAAATTATCTATATGACCTATTTTTGTATAACTATATGATGTATCAAATGATTTGTAGAATATTACCAAACAATTATCTCCATATAGCATAACATCTCCAACATTAATTCTTTTTGGATTAGATGAATTTGTAGGCAATGTTGTATCTAAATAAATATATTTTTCATTACCGTTTAATTCCCTCATATTTAATTCTTGAGGTAATAAACCAACAAAACTATTAGCAGTTTCATTATCTTCTAAATCAATCTTATATTCTTTGCCGTTAATGATTGCTTTCACAGACTTAATCACCTCGTTCGAATTGTTTAATTCATAATTATTGTTTTCTTGTTGGCTAGTTTGAGTATCTTGAGTATTAGTTTCATTATTTTTTTGATTACAACCAACTACAATAAATAAACAAATAATTATTAATAAACCATATACTATCTTTTTCATTATTTCAAATTATCCTTTAAAAATTTTTCTATTTTATCAAAAGGTATTATATCTTTTTGATCATATAAATCACAATGAGATGCATTTGGTACAATTAATAATTCTTTGTTATCTTTATATTTACTATCTTTTATCATTTCATCATATGCATCTTTACCCATATAACAAGAATGAGCTTTTTCTCCATGAACTATCATTACAGCGTTTCTAATTTCATTTGAATATTCAAATAATCTTATATTCATTGCTGAAGTATTTGTTTGAATTGCCCAACCATTATTAGAGTTTAAACTTCTTGAATGATATCCTCTTGGTGTTTTGTAATAAGCATAATAGTCTTTTAAAAATTGTGGGGCATCTTCTGGCATTGGATCAATAACTCCACCTGCCAATTTATACTCTCCATTTTTAATATCTTCTGTCCTTTGATTATTTATTTGAACTCTTGCATTATATCTAGATTCTTCGTTATCATTTTCATCAAAATATCCTTTACAAGCAACTCTAGACATATTATACATAGTTGAGCATATAGTTGCCTTTATTCTTGTATCAATACATGCAGTTTGAAGTGCCATTCCTCCCCAACCGCAAATACCTATTATTCCTATCTTTTCATTATCAACATTTTCTAAGGTAGTTAAATAATCTACTGCTGATTGAAAATCCTCTACATTTATTTCTGATGATGTCATATATCTCGGAGTTCCACCTGATTCACCAGTGAATGATGGATCAAATGCTATTGTTAAAAATCCTCTTTCTGCCATTTCTTGAGCGTATAATCCACTTGATTGTTCTTTAACTGCTCCATAAGGTCCACTAACTGCAAGTGCTGGTAATTTACCTTCATAATCTTTTGGTTCATACATATCAGCAACTAATGTAATTCCAAAATGATTTTTAAATGTTACTTTCTTATGATTAACTTTATCGCTTTGAGGGAATACTTTATCCCATTCCTGAACTAATTTTAATTCTTCTTTCATCATATTCCTCCTAACTTTCAATAAATATTATACCACAATTTTTCAAACTATAATGTTCATAATATTACTAAAAAAAGGAACTTTCGTTCCTAATATCTTAATCTTTAGATATATTTCTTTTTTTAGAGAATTTTACGTATCATAA
>CAMNHZ010000014.1 GCA_946540075.1 uncultured Bacillota bacterium | reverse complement strand
TTAAGTCCTATTTATGTTCATAATGAAGATGGTTCTTACACAAAAACAATATTGGATTTAATGAAATAAAAACACAAAAAATGAGAGATGATTTTATTCATCTTTTTTTGCTATATAGTTAAAAATATAGTATAATAAACGAGTTAAAGGTGAGTGATATTATGTCACAGAAAAGTTATGATAATACTCCAACTTTATATTTAATTCCAACACCAATTGGTAATTTAGAAGATATAACTTTGAGAAGTATAAATATTATAAAATATGTAGATATATTATTTTCAGAGGATACAAGAATTACACATGAATTATTAAATTACTTAAAAATTAAGAAAAAATGTATTTCTAGTCATAAATATAATGAATCTGCAAATAAAGAAAAACTATTATCGTATTTAGGAGAAGGTAAAAACGTAGGTTTAGTTAGTGATAGAGGTACACCTGTAATTAGTGATCCAGGTTATGAGTTAGCGAAATGTGCAATAGAAAATGGATATAATGTTGTAGGATTGCCAGGTGCAACCGCATTAATTCCTGCACTCATAACTTCAGGTTTAGATTCTAATCATTTCTTATTTTATGGTTTCTTGAATCACAAGAGTAGTAAAGTTAGACAAGAGTTGAATGATTTAAAATATATTGATTATACAATAATATTTTATGAGGCACCTCATAGAATAAGAAAAACATTAGAATTAATGAAAGATACATTGGGAAACAGAAAAATTAGTATATCTCGTGAAATTAGTAAAAAATATGAGGAAATATATAGAGGCAATATTGATAATGTTTTAAATGAATTGACTAATCCAAAAGGTGAATTTGTTATTATAATGGAAGGAAATAAAGAACAAATTAACTATGATGATATTTCTATAATAGATCATGTTAATTTGTATATAAAGGCAGGAAAAACATCAAAAGAAGCAATAAAGTTAGTTTCAAAAGATCGTGGAATAAATAAGAGTATAGTTTATAAAGAATATCATAATATAGAAAAGTAGGTGAAATATGAGACTTATAGTAGGTCTTGGAAATCCAGGAAGAGAATATGATAATACGAGGCATAATATGGGATTCATGGTTGTTGACGAATTATCAAAAAAATGGGGATTTGATTTTAATAAGAAAAAATTTGATGGTGTTTATGGAGAAAAAATAATTAATGGTGAGAAGATAATTATATTGAAACCACAAAAATTTATTAATCTATCAGGTGAGGTTATAAGAAAGTTTGTTGATTATTTTAAAATTGATATTGACGATATATTAGTAATTCATGATGATTTAGATACACCTATTGGTAAATATAAACTAAGATATCAAGGTAGTTCAGGTGGACATAATGGTTTAAAAAATATAGAACTTAATTTAGCTACAAGAAATTATAAAAGAATAAAAATAGGTATATCTAATAATAAGAAAATGGATACAAAAGATTATGTTCTTGGTAAATTTAATAAAGAAGATCAAACTTTAGTTAATAGAGTAATTGATGATATGATAATGATATTAAATGATTATTTAGTATTATCTTTTGACAATGTAATGAACAAATATAATAAGAAGTAATGGTACTTAGAAAAGTATCATTTTTTGGAGGTGATATAATGTTTGAAAATCTCTTTGATAGTTTTGATTATAAGGAAGTATCTGGTTTAACCGATGAATTAAAGTCTATATACATATATAATTATTATTTAAAAGAGAATAAACCAATATTGATAGTAACCGATACTGTTTATAATGCAAATAAGATGTATCAAATTCTTCAAAATTATACGGATCAAGTTAGTTTATTTCCTATGGATGACTTTCTGCCAATGATGTCACTTGCAAGTAGTCCTGAGTTTAAAACAACGAGATTAGAAACAATCAATTCACTAATTCAGAATGATAAACAAATAGTAATTACTAATTTAACAGGATATTTGAAATATATTACTTCTAAAGATGATTATAATGATAATACTATTTTGATAAAAAAAGGTGAAGATATATCAGTAGATGAATTAATTAATAAGATAGAATCTATGGGATATGTGATTGATACTATAGTTAATAAAACAGGTGAGATTGCAATTAGAGGTTATGTGATTGATGTATTTCCTATTGGAACTGAAAATCCTTATCGAATTGAATTATGGGGAGATACTGTTGAATCAATAAAAACATTCGATATTAATAGTCAACGAACAATAAAATCAGTTGATTCTTGCTTGATTAAATCTTATAGTGAAGATTTAAAACGTAATAAATTATCAACAATTATCGATTATATGGCATCACCAAAATTGTTTTATATATCATATGTAAATATTTTGAAAGAGAATCATCAATTACAAAAGGAAATCAATAATTATTTTAATGGTAGTGAACAGACTGTTTTATCAAATCTAAATGAACAAAACAAAAAAAATGATCAAAATATTATTTTTATTAATGATTTTGATACAAAAGTAGAAAATAAGAATAAAGCTATAAACTATAGATCGTTTGAAACAATCGATATTATTAAATCATCATCAGATATTAATAGTATACTTAATAAGTTTATGCTAAAGAAAAAACTTGTGATTTGTTTACCAAATGAAAATATAATCAAAAGAATGGAGAAATATTTAAATAATAATAATGTTATTTTAACTAACGAAAAAAAACTGTTTAAAAATAGAATAAATATAATAAAAAAAGAAATAAATGATGGTTTTGTTTTTGAAGATTATATTGTATTTTCAGAAAATGATATTTTGAAACGAAGAAATCGAAAAACAAAATATAAGACAAATTTTAAAATAGGTACTAAATTAAAAGATTTAAATAAACTCGAAATAGGTGATTATGTAGTACATATTAATTATGGTATAGGTAGATATTGTGGTATCAAAACAATATCTAAAAATGGAATTAACAAAGATTATTTACTAATAGCATATAAAAATGATGATAAACTTTATATTCCAGTTGAAAAAATTGATTTAATAAATAAATACTCAACTAAAGATGGTATTTTGCCAAAACTAAATAAACTTGGTAGTACCGAGTGGGAAAAAACGAAAATAAAGGTAAAAAAGAAAATCGAGAATATTGCAGGTGAATTGTTAGAATTATATGCGGAAAGACAAAAAGTAAAAGGATTCGCTTTTGCTGCTGATGATGAAAACCAAATAGAGTTTGAAAAGGAATTTCCTTATGAAATGACAGTGGATCAAATTAAGGCATCAGAAGACATAAAAAAGGAAATGCAAACACCAATGCCTATGGATAGACTTTTATGCGGAGATGTTGGCTTCGGTAAGACAGAAGTAGCATTTAGAGCTATTTTTAAAGCAATTTTATCAGGAAAACAAGCGGCTTTTCTCTGTCCTACAACAATTCTATCATCACAACATTACAATAATGCAATCGATAGATTTTCATCTTTTCCAGTCAATATTGCAATTTTAAATAGATTTATTTCTAAGAAAAGAGCAAATGAAATATTAAAAGATTTGGAAGAAGGAAAAATAGACTTATTGATAGGTACTCACAGAATTTTAAGCAATGATGTTAAATTTAAAAATTTAGGATTGTTAGTAGTAGATGAAGAACAGAGATTTGGAGTAAAGCATAAAGAAGCAATAAAGAAATATAGAAATAATATAGATGTACTTACGTTATCTGCAACACCAATTCCAAGAACATTACAAATGTCAATGACAGGTATTAGAAGTTTATCTTTAATTGAAACTCCACCAGTTAATAGACTTCCTGTTCAAACATATGTGATGGCTGAAAACGATGCTATTATTAAAGATGCTATCTATAAGGAATTATTGCGCAATGGTCAATGTTTTATATTATATAATCATATTGAAGATATTGAAATAAAGATGAATCAAATAAGTAAATTAGTTCCTGAAGCACGAATAGTATATGCTCATGGAAGAATGTCCCAAAGAGAACTTGAGGATATTATGTACAAGTTTATAAATCATGAATATGATATTATGTTGTGTACAACGATTATAGAAACAGGAATTGATATACCATTAGTTAACACATTAATAATTCTTGAAGCAGATCATTTTGGTTTATCTCAATTGTATCAACTTCGTGGAAGGGTCGGACGAAGCGATAGGATTGCATATTGTTATTTGATGTATAATCCTATGAAAACATTAACAGATGTTGCAGTAAAAAGACTTAATGTAATTAAGGAGTTTACTGCATTGGGAAGTGGTTTTTCGATTGCAATGCGCGATTTATCTATAAGAGGAGCAGGCGATATATTGGGAAGTGAACAAGCTGGTTTTATAGAAACAGTAGGGACGCAATTATTTTTAAAAATGTTGGATGATAAAGTAAAAGAATTAAAAGGTGAGAAAGTTGTTTCTGCTCTTAAAGAAAAAAATCAGCCGTTACTTAATGTTGAAACATCAATAAAAGATAATTATGTATCAAACGATGAATTAAAAATAGAAATCCACCAAAAAATTAATAGTATTGATTCTAAAGTAAAATTAGAAGAGATAAAATCTGAAATAGAAGATAGATTTGGTAAAGTAAGTGAAGAATTAATTATTTATATGTATGAAGAATGGTTTGAAAAACTTGCTAACAAGTATAATATAAATATGGTAAAACAAACTAAGACATTTATTGAAATTACATTAAGTAAAGAATTATTAAACGAGATAGATGGTTCTAAAATGTTTATGTTAGCTAATGATATTACGCGTATGTTTAGATTTAAATCTTTTGCTAAACAAACAAAACTAATCTTAGATACTGTAAATCTTGATAAACATTATATTTATTATTTAGTAGAATTCTTTGACAAACTAGATACATGTATTAAATAAAAAAAGTATATTTATGATGCTACTGTCTGTGGTTAGCATCAGTAAAATATACTTTTTTTTAATTTCCTATTACATTCATAAGATTAGGAATAATTTGTTTTTTTCTAGAAACAATGTTAGGTAGGAATGTTCCTTGTTTTAAATCTTCAACCTTAAATGTTTTTTCAAAAACTTTTTTAGCATCACTACTATAGAAAATATATGATCCGTTTTTTATGATATCAGTTATAAATATAGCAACAAATTTATAATTATTTTTGACTTTTATTTCTTCAATAATATCAATATATTTATCTTTGTCTTTATTAATTTTTTCAATATCAAGTGTAAATACTTGTCCTACACCGATAAACTGTTCATCAATATTGAATGATTTTAAATCACTACGTATTATTTCTTCTTTAGTTAATCCATCTAGAGAAGTTCCTGCTTTAAACATTTCAAAACCGTAGTCATGATAATTAACATCAGCTATTTTAGCTAATTCAATCATAACCTGTCTATCTAAATTAGTGGTAGTAGGTGATTTAGAAATTAAAGTATCAGATAATATTCCAGATAACATAATACCAGCAATTTTTTTAGGTATTGCGATATTATTTTCTTTATATAATTGATAAATAATAGTATTAGTACTTCCAACAGGCATCGTTCTAAAATTGATTGGCAATGTTGTACCGACAGTTCCAATTTTATGATGATCAACAATTTCAACAATTTCAGCCTCTTCAAGTCCTTCAACACTTTGTTCATATTCATTATGATCAACTAAAATACATTTCTTTTTATTATGATCTTCAACATCGGCAACTCTAAGTAATCCTAAACATTCATTATTATCATTTACTACAGGGTAATTACTATATTTGTAATTACTAGCAATTTCTTTTACGTCTTTTATTGTATCTTTTTCATTGAAAGTAATAATATTTTTATCGTTTATTATTGTATTTACAAAATTACTATGTCCAATATGCTTAGATGTAGCAAAAGTGTCCATCTTAGTTTTAATAACATTAACTTTATTGTTTTCAGCAAGTTTTAATAGTTCAGAATCAATATCATTTCCACCTGTTATTATTAATAGTTTTACTCCTGATTCAATCGCATATTTTAATACGTTATATCTGTCTCCTACAATTAAAATATCATTATTAGTTAGTTTTATTGAATTTATAATTGTATCGTGTTTATATGAAGCAATTAATAAATTTCCTTCAATTTTATTATCAAATTTTAATACACTGGTACCATTTATACAATTTAGTATATTTTGATATGAAGCATTTAATCTATTGTATTCTCCATTCATTATATTTAATGCGATATCTTTCATAGATATAATACCCAATAACTGCTTTGTTTTATCATTAATAACAGGTAATGTACTAACGCGATTAAACATCATATAATTAAAAGTGTCCATAATTGAAAAATCAGTAGTTATAAATCTATCTCTTAAATAGTTAGTGTCTTTTACTTGAATTCTTACATTATTAAGTCTTTTAGGTTGTTTTTCTTTCCAATATTTTAAAACAAAACTGGTTTCTTTATTAACAGTTCCAAGTATTCTTGGTGAAGCATTGTTACCAAGTTTCTTTTCTAAATATGAAAGAGCAATAGCTGCGGTGACACTATCTGTGTCTGGTTTTTGATGTCCGAAAATGTAAATTGGATCCATAAAAATTCCTCCTTTTAATTTTACATATTGTAACATATTTTTATATAAAAATTAAGTATATTATGGTAAAAAATAGGCAAAATAATTCATAGGGTGATTTATTAATGAAGAAAACTGGCATAATGAGACGTATTGATAGTTTAGGAAGAATAGTTATACCAAAGGAAATAAGATCTTCATTGCATATAAAAGAATCGGATAAATTAGAAATATATTTGGATGAAAACGAAAATATAATGTTAAAAAAAGATTCAACTTTAAAGAATAAGCAAAATTTTTTATATGATTTTTTATACTCTATTTATAATATTAATAAGAAAAATGTGCTAATAACTGATAAGGACAAAATAATAGTATACTTAGGTAAAAATAAGGATGAATATTTAAATAAACGTATCAGTAAGATGTTGGATTCGTGTTTAGTTAGACGTGTGAATTTAATGGAAAACTATAAAAAAGAATTAACCATAGTTGATGATAATTCAGTATTATGTACATATATAATAAAATCAATAATTTCAAATGGAGATGTAATAGGTCTATTTATAATGTTTTCTACTTCAGAAAATGAGATGATAAATAAAACAGATGATAAAATAGCTGATATAGCAACAAATTTTTTATCTAAATATCTTGAAGAATAAATTATATTGTGTTATAATCACTACATATTTAAAGATTATGAAAGAAAGAAAAATGTTTTTCTTCTAAAGAGAGCTTGTGTTTGGTGCGAACAAGTGAAGATATCATTTCGAATGGTTCTGGAATTGCATAACTGATATGTAAGTTATGACGAGAGAGGCGCGTTAAGCTATTAAGATATATAATTTATTTATATAATTAAGGTGGTACCGCGGATATTTTATTTATATTACGTCCTTATACAGGGATGTTTTTTTTAATCTTTCATAAAATTAAGAGGAGGAATTATTGTATGTGTAACAAGCCAAAATATTATATTTCAACAGCAATTGCTTATACTTCTGCTAAGCCTCATATAGGAAATACATATGAAGTTGTTTTAGCTGACGCAATCGCTAGATATAAAAGATTAACTGGATATGATGTTTATTTTCAAACAGGAACAGATGAGCATGGTCAAAAAATAGAAGATAAGGCTCATGAAAATGGAATGGAACCTCAAGAGTTTGTTGATAATATATCTTTAGAAGTTAGAAGAATATGGGACATAATGAATACTAGTTATGATTCATTTATTAGAACAACAAATAAAGTTCATGAGGAACAAGTTGCTAAAATATTTAAAAAATTATATGAACAAGGTGATATATATAAAGGAAAGTATGAAGGGTTATATTGTACCCCATGTGAATCTTTCTGGACTGAATCTCAACTTGTAGATGGAAAATGTCCAGATTGTGGTCGTGATGTAAAAATCATGAGTGAAGAAGCGTACTTTTTTAAACTAAGTAATTATAGTAAACGATTAGAAGAATATATTGAATCACATCCAGATTTTATTCAACCAGAAAGTAGAAAAAATGAGATTGTAAATAATTTTATTAAACCAGGACTTCAAGATTTATGTGTATCGAGAACAAGTTTTAAATGGGGAATACCAGTTAGCTTTGATGATAAGCATGTAATTTATGTTTGGATTGATGCTTTAAGTAATTATATAACTTTTTTAGGGTATGATGTTGATGGAAATAGCAGTGAAAACTATAAAAAGTATTGGCCTGCTGATGTTCATTTAATAGGTAAGGATATATTAAGATTTCACACCATATATTGGCCAATTATGTTAATGGCTCTTGGCGAAGAATTGCCTCATCAAATTTTTGGACATCCATGGATTTTATTTGGAAATGATAAAATGAGTAAATCTAAAGGTAATATAATGTATGCTGATGATTTGGTTAAAAGTTTTGGTGTAGATGCAATTAGATATTATCTATTACATGAAATACCATTTGCTAGTGATGGAACAATTACATATGATTTAATAATTGAAAGAATCAATTCTGATTTAGCAAATATTTTAGGAAATCTAGTTAACAGAACTATTAGTATGACAAAAAAATACTTTAACAGTGAAGTATTAGAACCTACATGTAAGGAAGAAATAGATGATGAATTAATAAACTTGGTTTTAGATGCACCTAAAAAGGTAGAAGCTAAGATGAATGAACTTAGAGTAGCTGAGGCTATTGATATTATATTTGATATATTTAGAAGATGTAATAAGTATATCGATGAAACTACACCATGGATTCTTGCTAAAGATGAATCTAAAAAGGATAGATTAGCAACAGTTTTATATAATTTATTGGAATCTATTAGACATGGTGCTGTTTTACTTCAAGCTTTTCTTCCTGATACAGCAAATAGTGTATTTAATCAATTAAATACCAAGAATAATAATTATGAAAGTTTAAAAGATTTTAATGGTATGGATATTGGAATCATTTTAAATGAACCAAAGCCATTATTTGAAAGAATAAATAAAGAAGAAAAACTTAAGGAAATACTAGGAGAAAGCGATTAAATTTGTCGCTTTTTTCGTAAAAACATGTAAATTGTCGAAATTTATAGTACTATTTTATTGAATATATAATGAAAATCGTGATATTATTTTTAATGTAGAAAATAGGAGAGAATTTAGAAAATGAAAAACGAACAAGCAAATGTATTGAAGGTAGTTTTACCTTTAAGTGTAGTAGCGTTTTTAGTTTTAGGAAGTTTTCTTACAAGTTTTAAAATACTAGATTTAGCATATTTTTGTTTTATTTTATATTGTATTTTAAGATATTTATATATAATGAAGTTTTCAAATTAGGGAGTGATTGTAATGCCATTGGAGCCACAAAATATCGATGATTTTTTTGAAGAAGATGGTTATGTTGTATATCCAATAGAAGCAAAGAATTCTAACGAAGTAAAGACAATCAAAAAAATCGAGGAAATAAATGGTAAAAAACAGGAATTAAAATCACTTAGTGATGTTATAAAATCACTTTCTGAAGCTTTATATGAAGGACAACAAGAATTTAAAGATCAACAATTAAATAAAACTAGATAAAATTATATCTGTTATGATATAATTTTTTTGTTAGTGAGGTAGGTGATTCGTTAATGATAATTGATACACATTGTCATTTAGATAAAAGAGATTATGATAATCTTGAATCTGTAATTATGAATATGTCCAATGATATTATGATTGCAAGTGGCGCAGATCCAAAAGATAACAAAAATGTAATTGATTTGGTAAATAACTATCAAAATATCTATGGAACAATAGGAATACATCCGGAATTTGCTAATACATATACGGAAGATGATTTAAAATTTATTGAAGATAATTTGAGTAACCCTAAAATAGTAGGTATAGGTGAAATCGGGCTTGATTATCACTGGGTTAGTGATAATAAGGAAGAACAAAAACAATTGTTTATAAGGCAAATAAGATTAGCTAAAAAGTATAATAAAACTATTGTTATTCATAGTCGTGATGCAGCATCAGATACATTGGATATATTAAAACAAGAGTATGATGGTAAATTAAAAATAAATATGCATTGTTATAGTTACAGTATTGAAACAGCAAAAGAATTATTAAAAATGAATGTTAAGTTTGGCATTGGCGGTGTTATAACTTTTAAAAACAGTAAAAAGATAAAAGAAGTGGTTGATTATTTATCTTTATCTGATATTGTTCTAGAAACAGATAGTCCTTATCTCACACCAGAACCATATCGTGGTAAAAAGAACAATCCTAAAAATGTTTATATTGTCGCAGAAAAAATAGCTGAATTAAAGGATAAAAACATAGAAATTGTAATAAATACAACGACTAAAACAGCCTTATCTCAATTTGACCTATCATTATAATTCATGATAAAATGGTAATGATGATAGCTATCTGAGGTGAGTGTATGAATAGTTATTTGATAGGTTTATTTACTAAAATAGTTAGTTTAATAATGATATCTATTATGTCTTTATTTAATAGTGTATCTTATAAGATTGATGCTAAAGAAGTAGTAAATAATGATGCCAGTAAAAGTTTAAATGTTATAAATAAAGTTATAAATTATACAACTGAAGTTACTTACAAAGCTAATAGACCTTCAAATGTAAGAGAAGTAACAAGAAAAGGTGTTAATGGATTAGCATATGTAAGTGAAAATGGCAAGGATCAACAAATAATAAGACAAATGGTTCCAGAGCAAGTAATACAAGGAACAGGAAGTCAAGGAGAATATGTAGGAAAATTATCTGCATATGGTCCAGATTGTCCTGGTTGCAGTAAAGTAGGAAATGTTGCTTGTTTAACACGTGAAGGAAAGAGACATAGTTTAGTTAATCATGGAATATATTATAATGATAGTGAATATGGTAAAATCAGAATTTTATCAGCAGCAAGAGAAAAATTTCCATGTGGAACAGTAATAAAAATAGATAATGGAAGAGTTCAACCATATTTAGCTATAGTTCTTGATTCAGGTGGTTCTATGGTTAATGCATGGAAAAAAGGTACTGTTTGGATTGATTTAGCTTATCAAACTCAAGCATCTGCAAGAGGAAATAACACTTCAGGATCAAATGTAAAATTTAGTGTTCAAAGATGGGGATGGTAATCCCTGTTTTTATTTTGTGATATTTTCTTTAAAAAAATAGTTTACTATGTTATAATCTTATTAGAATAGGGGTGTCACTAGTGCAGGTATTAATTTGTGATTCAAAAAAAATAAACTATTTTAATATTCCAAATATTGTAGAAGATAATTTTACGATAAACTATAATTATAGTAATACTAAAGAAACAATTAATTTAATTTCGAAAAATGGTCAATTATATGTGGAATCAAGCCCAATAATGAAAATTTATTCGAATAACAATTTAGTAGATAGGGCAACGATTACTGAGTATTCAAAATATAGAATACATTTTGATGATATAAATATTGATGTAAGTTTAGTTGTAATTCCAAATTTTGAAAAGTATTTTGATGTTAATACTAATGATAGCGATATATTAATAAGTGCTACTTCTTCAGGAAATATTATTTATAATGATCCAAATGATACCGAATTACAAGTCTCAATAAAAAAGGCAACAAACTATTTTTTAATTCAAAATTTAGGTAAAAATAGTAATTTGTACATAAATAAGAAAAGAGTACAAAGTAGTATTTTAAAAACGGGTGATGTAATATTTATTAACGGATTAAAAATAATATGGATGGATAGTTTTATTCGAATTAATAATCCTAATAATTTAGTAAATTTACAAGGATTATCAGTAATAAATAGAGAAGAAAAAAACACATGTTTATATACACCTGCAACAGAAGTTGAGAGAATATCAAATTTATACTCTGATGACCAAATGTTTTTTCATACTCCAAGATTAAAAACTACAGTAGAAAAAGAATATTTAAAAATAGATATACCACCAGAAAAGGATAATACTCCACCAACACCAATGATTCTATCAATAGGTTCATCAGCAATTATAGGTATAACATCTTGTATAACAGGAATATCAGCAATAGAAGGTCTTGCAACAAAAAGAATATCCCAATTTGATGCTATATTAGAACTTGTAATGTGCGTATTAATGCTTGTTGCTTGTCTTGTTTTTCCAATGTTAATAGAAAAGTGGCAGAATCGTCAACAAAAAAAGTTAGAACAACGTCGTCAAAAAAGATATAAAGAATACTTAAAAAAGAAAAATGAAACAATAAATAAGATAATAATAACGCAGGAAGAAATTTTAAGAGAAAACAATATTACTCTAGAAGAAATGCAAAAAAGAATCAGAAATAAAAGTGCTAGTTTATGGAATCGAGAAATACTTGATGATGATTTTTTAACAGTTAGATTGGGTACAGGTGACATACCTGCAGAGATCGAAATAGAACTTGATACAGATGAATTTTCAATGTATGATGATAATCTTATTGATGAAGCTCAACAAATAAAAAATGCTGAGAGAAAATTAAGAAATGTTCCAATTACTATATCGATGGTAGAAAACAAAATAACTTCATTTATAATTAATTCTGATTTTAAACAAAACTATATTGATAGCATCATGTTGCAAATACTATATTATTATAGTGCTTTAGATCTGAAAATTGTTGTTTTTACAAATAAAGAAAATGAGGAAAAATGGGATTATTTAAAGTATCTGCCTCATAATTTTAGTAGTGATAGAAAACATCGATTTTTTGCATCAGATGAAAATGAAATTTTGCAAGTTTCAATGTATTTAGAACAAGAATATGATAAGCGAGTATCTGGAGAAGATAAGAAGGAAAACGAGGAGAAGAAAAATAGTAGTAATGAAAAGGAACTTTATAAAAACTTTTCTGAGTATTATTTAATAATAACTGATGATTTTAAAGAGGTTAAAGATATTCCTATAGTAAAAAAAGTTTTAAATAGTAATATAAATGCAGGCTTTTCACTAATGATAGTAGAATCAAAGTTGAATAATTTACCAAGTCGACTAGAAAAATTTGTTGAGATTAGTGATAATGCTTGTAGAATATTTAATCGTAGTTTAAACACAGGTCAGTCCCAATTTAAATTGGAATATATTCAGAGTAATATGATAAATTATTATGCTCCAATTATTGCTAATATACCTATCCCAATTATTGATCAAGACTCTGGGGTTCCTACATCATTAACATTTTTAGATATGTACAATGCAGGTAAAATTGATCAATTAAATATCTTGTCAAGATGGAGTGAGAACGATCCAACAACTACTTTAAATGCTAATGTTGGTTTAAAAGCTCACGACAAGTTTATAGGATTGGATTTGCATGAGAAGTATCATGGCCCTCATGGATTAATTGCCGGATCAACTGGATCAGGTAAATCTGAGTTTATTATTACTTATATATTATCTATGGCTGTTAATTATCATCCTGATGAAGTACAATTTATACTTATTGATTATAAGGGTGGAGGATTAGCTGGAGCTTTTGAAAATAGAGAAACAGGTGTAAAACTACCACATTTAGTTGGAACAATAACCAATTTAGATGCTAGTGAGATGCATCGTACTTTAGTATCAATAAAGAGTGAAATGCAAAGTAGACAAGTAATATTTAACGAAGTAAGAGATATGCTTGGAGAGGGAACTATAGATATATATAAGTATCAACGATTATATCGTGAAGGAAAGGTTAAAAAGCCTATTGCTCATTTATTTGTAATAAGTGATGAATTTGCTGAATTAAAACAACAACAACCAGATTTCATGGCTGAATTGATTTCTACTGCCCGTATTGGAAGATCATTGGGAGTACATTTAATTCTAGCAACACAAAAACCAAGTGGAGTAGTAGATGATCAGATATGGTCAAATTCACATTTTAAAGTATGTTTAAAAGTTCAAACAACAGAAGATAGTATGGAAATGTTAAAACGACCAGAAGCATCAGAAATCAAAGAAGCAGGACGATTCTATTTACAAGTAGGTAACGATGAATTGTTTGAATTAGGACAATCAGCTTGGGCTGGCGCAAAATATATACCTGCAGATAGAGTTGTTAAAAAAGTAAATGACTCAATTGATTTTATTAGTAATGATGGTTCTATAATAAAGAATATAAATAATCAAATTCAATTGACTGACTCTAATAGTTACGGTGAACAATTACCTAATATAGTAAAATATTTATATGATTTATCAGTAAAAGAAAACATTAATTTTAAATCTTTATGGCTTCCTAGTATACCAGCAGACATATATTTAAATGATTTAGTCAAGAAATATAATTATGGTGTAACTCCATATGAAATAAACCCTATTATAGGTGAATATGATAAACCTGCTAATCAATTTCAGGGTTTATACACTTTAAATTTAAATTCTCAGAATACAATAGTATTTGGTGTACCAGGTTCAGGAAAAGAAAATTTATTATCAAATATAATTTATTCGTCATGTGTATTTCATAGTCCTAGTGAAGTTAATTTCTATATACTGGATTTTGGATCTGAAGTATTACATGTGTTTAATAAAATGCCACATGTTGGAGATTTTATCTCATCTCTTGAAAAGCCAAAAGTTATGGCCCAATTTGAGTTTTTAGAAAACGAAATAAGGCGAAGAAAAGATTTGTTTTCAGATTATTCTGGTAGTTATAGTCAATATTGTAAAGAAAGTGGAAATAAAGTTCCTTTAATTGTAACAATAGTAAATGCTTATGAAGGATTTATGGAAAATTGTAGTGAATATGATGATTATTTTGTCCACTTATTACGTGAAGGTAGTAAATATGGTATTGTTTTTGTAGTTAGTGCTGTATCAACAAATAGTGTAAGAAGTAATGTCTTAGAGTATTTTAATAATAAAATAATATTACAAACAGCTGATCCTTTTGATTATCAATATATTTTAGGAGCCGAACAAGGAACAACTCCATTAAAAACAACTGGTCGTGGATTAACTATCATTGATGAAGAAGCAACAGAATTCCAAACTGCTAATATAACGTTGATAGAAAAAGTAAACGAAACAATTAGTAATAATTCTAAAGTTTTAATGGAAAAATATAATTATAAAGCACCTGAAATAAGAGTAATGCCTTCTGTTGTGAAGTTAGACAGATTGTTTAGATACACTAGAGGTATTGATAAGATTCCATTAGGATATTCTAGAGATAGGGTAGAACTTACTTATTATGATTTTATGAATAATAGAAATAGTTTAATAGTAGGTCCTAAGGTAATTGATAATATGACTTTTATGGGTGGAATAATTGATTTAATTGATTCAATAAAAGGAATTAAGTTAAATGTGATTGACATTATTACATGTATAGAAACAGATGGAAAAATGTCTTATTATAATGTTGATTTTATGACTCCATTTTTAGAAATCTTAGATGATAGCCAATCAGAACCTGTTATAAATGTATTTTTAGGTATTGGTGAATATAAAAATAATTTAAATGAAGATGAAATTGAAGCTTTTAATAGTATAATGAATAATTTAGATACATTTAAGAATCAAACATTTATCTTTATTGATAATTATAATAGTCTTACTAAGATAATAGATGAATCTTGGTTTAAGAATATAAACACTACATCAGGTATTTGGGTAGGTAATGATATTGATATGCAAACAGTATTTAAATTAGAAAACTTAAATACTTATGATGCAGAGGAATCATTTAAAGATATAATTTATAAGATTATTGATAATAAGTATGAAGTTATAAAAGGAATTGGTGTTGAAGAGGAGGATTTATTCTAATGAAAAATAAGGTTATAGTAAAAATACTTGTACCAGAGATAGATGAATCTTATGATGTTTATCTACCAATTAATAAAAAAATAGGTAACATTATTGAACTGTTGAATAAGTCAATTAATGAATTATCAAATGGAAATTTTCCTCTTTCTTCTAACAATGTACTATATAATGCTGATAAAAAGAATATTTATCAATCAGATGTATTATTGGCTAATACAGATATAAGAAATGGTACTAGACTAATAATATTATCAAGGTAGAAGTGTTAATAAGTGTAAAAAAATAAAAGTCTTTGTTGACAAAAAAAGTTTTATATAATATCCTAAGATTAGGATATGATATGTGGAGGTGAGTTAATTAATGGCAAATTTAAGTATTTCACGTGCAACATACGGACGTGATAGCGCAGGAGCAGCTAAATTAAGAACAAACTTATTAGGTGATATACAAGCAGCAAGAAAGGCTTTAAAAGGAGCTGATTATCAAAGAGTTATTACAACTGTTCGTCAAAACTGGGCAGGAGCAGATGCTGATAAGTTTGTAAAAGAATTTAAAGCTACAGTTAATAAAATTTATACAGATTTTGAAACATATGGTAGATTTATTGACACTGCATTAGCTGATGACAAAAGACAATTTACTAAAATGCAAGCAACAAATGCAAGTAGAATAACTGGTCATTAGTAAATACATATTATAGAAGGGATATATATATGGCAACAAAAAAAGCAACAAAAAAAGTAAAAAAAAGTACTAAGGCAGCAGCAAGTACTGGTTCATCTACTGTTGTAGGAATCAAACTTTCTGGTATTGATAAAATAGTTAGTTCTATTGATAATTATAAAAAAGCTGTATCAGCAAAAACTCATGTTGCTGCAAATAATGCAAATATACAAAAAGCTATTAAAGGAACAACAAGTGAAGCTAATATTAAACAAATGTTACAATTGATTAATAGTGATATGAAAGGATTATTAGTAAGACTAGATCAATATAAAGGTGCTTTACAAGAATTGAAAACTAGTTATAAAACAAATGATACTAATAATGCTACTTTTGTTAATACATACAAAAGAGGAAATTAGTTTTTAAAAGAAGTTTTAATGCTTCTTTTTTTCTTGTTTAAATATATATTTTTAGTTATAATATTTACAAG
>CAMNHZ010000013.1 GCA_946540075.1 uncultured Bacillota bacterium | reverse complement strand
AAAATATGTTATTATCAATTAGTAGAAATGAAGTGATTATATGTTAAAACCAAGTTTAAAAGAAGCTAGAATTAGAACTAAAAATGATGTAGTTACTAAGACTAGCGAGTATATTGTGACTGAACAATTAAAAACAATAGGAATTGGTAAAAAGTATTATGTTAAAACATATGGATGTCAGATGAATGAACATGATACTGAGAATATTAAAGCTATATTAGAGGATATGAGTTTTACTGGTACTGATAATATGGAAGATGCAGATTTAATTTTACTTAATACATGTGCGATAAGAGAAAATGCTCATAATAAAGTATTTGGTATGATAGGAAGAGTTAAAACATTAAAAGAAACTAAACCAAATATTATATTTGGAATATGTGGATGTATGGCTCAAGAAGAAGTAGTAGTTGATGAAATACTAAAGAAATATAAACATGTTGATATTATATTTGGAACACATAATATTTATAGATTACCAATGTTAATCGAAGAAAGAATGTTAAATGATAATTTACCTGAAGTAGAAGTATATAGTATTGAAGGTGATGTTATCGAAAATATTCCAGTAAAAAGAGATAGTAAATATAAAGCATGGGTTAATATTATGTATGGATGTGATAAATTCTGTACATATTGTATAGTTCCATATACAAGAGGAAAACAAAGAAGTAGAGAAGCTAAATATATCTTAAAAGAAGTAAATGATTTAGTTAAAGATGGATATAAAGAAGTTACATTATTAGGTCAAAATGTTAATGCTTATGGGAAAGATCTTAATAATGGATATGGAATGGCAAACTTACTTGAAGATGTTGCTAAAACAGGAATAGAAAGAGTAAGATTTGTTACTAGTCATCCATGGGATTTTACGGATGAAATGATTGATGTTATTAAGAAATATTCTAATATAATGCCTTATATACATTTACCACTTCAATCAGGAAGTAGTAGAATATTAAAATTAATGGGAAGAAGATATACAAAAGAATCATATTTGGAATTAGTAGATAAATTAAAAAAAGCTCTACCAAATTGTTCATTAACAACTGATATAATAGTAGGATTCCCTGGTGAAACAGAAGAAGATTTTAAAGAAACTTTAGATGTAGTTAATAAATGTAAATATGATAGTGCATTTACCTTTATCTTTTCAAAAAGAGTAGGAACTCCTGCATGTCGTATGCAAGATGATGTATCATTAGAAACCAAAAATGAACGTCTACAACAACTTAATAAATTAATTAATAAGTATTCTAAAGAAGCTAATGATAAATACTTAGGTAGAGTAGTTCCTGTATTAATAGAAGGTAATTCTGAAAAAAATAAAGATATAATGATGGGGTATACTGATACTATGAAATTAGTAAATGTTAAATGTCCAAAAGAAGATATAGGAAAAATAATTAATGTAAAAATAACAAGTGTAAAAACTTGGAGTATGGATGGAGAAAAATGTTAATGAAAAATTGACATTTTTTTACAATATAAAAAAATTATAATAATCATAATATATACTATATGTGTTAAAATATAATAAGAGATAGTGAGGGGTTAATATGCTTAAAGAAAAAATATTTAATAAGTTTTCAATTAGTCTTGGTATGTTTGGATGTATCATGATAATAGTAGGTTGTTTTATACCATTAATAACAATTGGAGGAACACCAAAAGTATTAGTAAATGAAATAGGTTTATTTTTACCTATATTAGCACTTGTAGCAGGTATAGCATGTTTCTTTAGTGAAACTATTATTCCG
This sequence comes from uncultured Bacillota bacterium, assembly GCA_946540075.1. Classification (GTDB taxonomy): domain Bacteria; phylum Bacillota_I; class Bacilli_A; order RF39; family UBA660; genus CAMNHZ01. Next base: position 15,986 of record CAMNHZ010000013.1, on the reverse strand, counting down.
ACCGGGACAACTCTTCTAGCGCTTCTTTTTCTTGCTAGATATATAAGGGGAATGAACGATGCACTTGCTAAGTATTTAGAATATAGTTATGGATTTTATATTCTATCAGTAGGTATAATTTGTTTAGCTGCTTATTCATTCTTTGGTGTTATTCATAAACTAAGATATTTAAAAAAGAATAAGAAATCTAAGAAAGAAATTGTAGAAAATACTCCACCAATGCCTAATAGAATTAATAATATGAATAATGGAGTAATAAATGGTATTCCTGATTTCAATCCAACTATAGAAGAAGAGAATAATATAGAACCAAATAATTATCGTCATAATATAGTATCAAATTTAGAAAAAGCGATGAAGAAAGATACTAATATAGAAGATAGTTCTAATAGTAGTGTTGAGGATAGTTCTAATAATAATGTTAATGATAATTTAGATAGTACTAACTTAAATAGTGTTGATAATTCAAGTATTTTAAATGAAAGTAATATAAGTAGTGAAAGTAATAATAATGAAATAGATTCAATTGAAAATGATCCATTCTTAACTCCTACTGAAATGACACCAGGTAGTGATAATAAAAAAGAACCAATCACACTTAATATAGAAGATTCTAATATAAATACTAATGAACCAATTCAAACTAATCAACCTAAAGATATACCAACTACTACTAATAATAGTATTTTAGAACCAGTTAAACCAATAGTTGAACCAGATGTAAAAGTAGAATCTTTAACAGATCAAAGTGTAGTAAATAATACTAAACAAGAAGAACAACCTGTAGATAGTAATAAATTTATTACTATTCCTAAAGTAGAATCAGAACAAAGTAATAATACACAAGTTCCTAATAGTGTTGAAACATCAAATATAACTTCGCTTAATGATGCAAGCACACAAAGTATAAACAATTTAAATAATAATTCATCAACAACAGGGGCAGGAGATGCATTTAATAGTTTCTTCAATAAACCATTAGTTGATAATCAAAATAATAATATAAATTCTAATAACGGAACAAATAATAATTTATAATATACTTTATTTTAGTTAAAAAGTATGATAATATTATAGTATAGAGATAGGTGATAAGATGAAAATGGATGTTATAAAGGATAAGATACTTGATATAAAAGAAAAGATAGTTTCATTGAGTAAAAAACAAAAAATTATCGGTGGAGTAGTTATCGGAGTTATAATACTACTTCTAATAATATTAATAATAAAATTAAATAAGAAGGATGTAGAACCAATATCATATAATACTAATCCAGGAGTAGTAAGTGTTAAATATTTATATGGGTTAAAATTCGATAATACATCATTAAAAATTGTAGGTGATACATCAACTTTAACTACTACAGTTACGAATTCAACTAAAAAAGATATAAAGGTACGTTTAATTAGTATATCTGCAAAAGATTCAAATGGTAAAGTAGTAACTGAACTTTCTGGTTATGTTGGTGGAGTTATTCCTAAGAAGGGATCACGTGTTATATCTAGTAGTATTGATATGAATCTTAAAGATATAGATAGTATTGATTATTATTTAGAAAAATAAAAAATTAAGTACTTAACTTATAATGTTAAGTGCTTTTTTATTATATTATGATTATTATATTTATAATTTTATCTTTACTATGATTTTTTTATTGGGTATAATATATATGGGTGATAAACATGGAAAAAATTACTTTTATCGCACTACATTTAGGCTATGGAGGAATAGAAAGTGCTATAACAAATTTAGCTAATCAATTAGTAAATGATTATGAAGTAGAAATAGTATCTACATATGAACTTTATGATAAACCAGCATTTTATATTGATCCTAGAGTGACTGTTAAGTATTTATATAGAGGGTTAAAACCTAATCGACAAGAGTTTATTGATTCATTATATGAATTTAGATTGATTAATGCATTTAAAGAAGGATTAAAGAGTCTTAAGACTTTATATTTAAAGAAACATCTTATGGTTAAATACATAAAGAATTGTGACAGTGATATTATTATTAGTTGTCGTGATATTCATAATAAATGGGTAGGAAAATATGCAAAAGAAAATGTTCTTAAAATAGGTTGGGAACATAATCATCATCATGGGGATGAGAAGTATGTTCAAAATGTTATTGATTCAATTTCTAACTTAGATTATACTGTTTTTGTATCTGAAGAATTAACTGATTTTTATATGGCAAAACAGGATAAGTGTAAATGTATATTTATACCTAATATGTTAGATTATATTCCTGAAAAAAAATCAAGTTTAAATAGTAATAATATTATATCAATAGGAAGATTTTCAAAAGAAAAGGGTTTTGTAGATTTGATAGATGTATTTAGTGAAGTACATAAGAAGTATCCTGATTGGAAATTAAATCTAGTAGGAGATGGAACTGAGTATCAAAGTGTTGTTAGTAGAATAGCAGAACATGATATAAATGGTTCTGTAATACTACATGGTTTTCAAGATAAAGAATATATAAATAATTTATTACTTAATAGTAGTATTTATGTTATGACATCATATACAGAATCATTTGGATTAGTATTGATTGAAGCTATGAACTTTGGTATTCCATGTATAGCTTTTGATAGTGCAGAAGGCGCTAATGATATAATTGATCATGGTAAGAATGGTTATTTAATTAAAGATCGTTCAAAACAAGCTATGGCAAATAAAATTATTTCATTAATAGAAAGTAAGACTATAAGAAAAAGACTAGGTAAAGAAGCTATTAATACAAGTAAAAAGTATTATCCAGATGAAATAACTAAGAAATGGTTAAAGTTATTTGGAAAGTAGGTAATTATGAAGAAAGTATTATTTATATCAAGTACTGGTGGGCATTTAAATGAATTATTACAGTTAAAGCCAATGTTTAAAAAGTATGATTCATATTTAATAACTGAAAAGACTAAATCAACAATTAGTTTAAAAAAAGAATATCAAGATAAGATTTATTATTTAGTATATGGTACTAAGGATCATATGCTTACATATCCTTTTAAATTGTTGTTTAATAGTTTTAAAAGTTTATATTTATATTTTAAAATAAGACCTAAAGTAGTTATAACTACTGGTGCTCATACAGCAGGACCTATGTGTTATATAGCAAAGATATTCGGAAGTAAAATTATATATATTGAAACATTTGCTAATATAAAAACTAAAACTATTACAGGTAGATTAGTATATCCGATTGCAGATATGTTTATAGTTCAATGGGAGAGTATGTTAAAAGTATATCCAAAAGCAATTTATGGGGGGTGGATTTTCTAATGGTATTTGTAATATTAGGAACTCAAGATAAACCTTTTTATAGATTACTTAAAGCTATTGATAAACAGATTGAATTAGGTAATATTACTGGTGATGTAATTGTTCAAGCTGGTCATACTAAATATAAATCTAAGAATATGAAAATATTAGATTTAGTATCTATGAAAGAATTTAAAAAATATATAAAAGATAGTGATTATATTATTACTCATGGTGGAGTAGGTTCTATCTTAGATAGTTTAAAAGCTAATAAGAAAGTAATTGCTATTCCAAGACTTTCTAAATATGGTGAACATACAAATGATCATCAAGAACAAATAGTAAATGAATTCGTTGATAATGATTACATTCTAACTTGTCATAATCTTGATATGTTAGATGCAACTATAAAAGCACTTGATGTATTTCAACCAAAGAAATATAGAAGTAATAATAAAAAATTTATTAAATTAATAACTGATTATATAGATAAACTATAGGAGATGTATTATGAAGAAAAAAATATCAATAATTGTATCTTGTTATAATGAAGCCAAAGCACTACCTTTATTTTATAAAGAGATAGATAAAGTAACTACTAAGATGAGTGAAGTTGAGTTTGAATTTATGTTTGTAGATGATGGTTCTTCTGATAATACATTAAGTTTATTAAAAGAATATGCATCAAAAGATAAAAGAGTTAGATTTTTATCTTTTTCTAGAAATTTTGGTAAAGAAGCTGCAATGTATGCTGGATTATGTAATGTAACAGGAGATTATATAACACTAATGGATGCTGATTTACAAGATCCACCCGCATTATTACCTAAAATGTATAAACTTATAAAAGAAGGTTATGATTCAGTAGGAACAAGAAGAGTAACAAGAAAAGGTGAACCACCAATTAGAAGTTTTTTTGCCAGATGTTTTTACAAATTAATAAATAAAATGTCAAAAACAGAGATGGTAGATGGTGCTCGTGACTATCGTTTAATGACACGACAAGTAGTTGATTCAATCATTTCATTAAAAGAATATAATAGATATTCTAAAGGATTATTTAGTTTTGTTGGATATAAAACTTACTGGTTAGAATACGAAAATGTAAAAAGAGTAGCAGGAGAGACTAAATGGTCATTTTGGAAGTTATTCATATATGCCATAGATGGTATTGTCGCCTTCACAACAACACCATTAATAATATCAGCTATAATCGGATTATTAATGTGTTTAGTCGCATTCTTTGCTATATTATTTATAATTTTAAAAACTATAATTTATGGAGATCCAACTAGTGGATGGCCAAGTTTAGTATGTATTATATTACTTATAAGTGGTATTCAAATGTTATCATTAGGAGTAATTGGTGAATATATTGCTAAATTATATTTAGAAGTAAAAAATAGACCAATTTATATTATAAAGGAAACAGAAAAAGATTTATAATTTAGGAGGTGTAATATGAAACCAATTATAGGAATTATTGGAAGACCTGAAATAACAAACGAAGATGATAAAGTAATTACTTTGAATGAAAAAGTAAGACAAGCTATTATAAAAAAAGGTGGTATTCCATTATTAATAGTTCCAAATCAAGATATTGACTATTTAAGTTTTAGTCCTCATAGTGTAAGAAAACTAACTGATGAAGAAAAAGAAGAATTATACTCTTTAGTAAATATATGTAATGGACTATTAATACCAGGTGGAAGTAGATGGTATCAATATGATGAAGTTATTTATAATTATGCTTTAGAAAAGAATATGCCAACACTTAGTATATGTGCAGGAATGCAAATGATGTGTAGAATAGAGAATGAAAAAGAAAATGTAACTGAATATACAAATAAAGAGATAGAGAATACTACAGATCATTTTAAAACTAATGTTAAATATGCACATAAAGTAAATATTGTTGATAATACTAAATTAAAAGATATTATAAAAGAAGAAACAATTTCAGTTAATAGTAGACATAGATATCATGTTCAAGTATTAAGAAATTTAAATGTTTCTGCTTATTCTGAAGATGGTTTAATCGAGGCTGTTGAATATCCTTCTAAAGATTTTGTAATTGGAGTACAATGGCATCCAGAAACTATGCTAGATTATGATGAATATGCAAATAAAATATTTGATGAATTTATAAAAAAAGCACAAAAATTTGACAAATCTATATAAATATTTTATTATATAGCACCAGTAGGTGATTAATATGAAAAAATCTGAAGAAATATATATAGATGAAAGACTTGCATCCATTCGCCAAGTAATATTAAAACTAATAGATGAGATTTATAAGGATGAAAAAATAGATGTTTCTCAATATGTTGAATTTAAAAGTTTAAAAGATCATTATGAATATGTTGAAGCTCAAATTTCTAAAATAGTTAAATTATATAAATACTTATTAGAAGATAGTGTTCTTAAAAATCAAGAAAGAGCATTTAAGCAAGATAAAAAAATGGATAAATTAGTAGATCGTATATTTACTAGTAATAATTTTGGGTTTAAAGAAATCGCACTTAAAGATAAAAGAATGGATTTTCTAGAATACTTTTTAATTGGTAAAAGAGATTCAAGCTTTGCGAATAGTTATATACTAAATGTGCTATTAAGAACAATTGGAGTTAGTAATCATATAGTAAGAAAACAAGGTAAAGACGCATATTATTTTAATGTTGTAAAAATTGATGGTAACTGGTATTACTTTGATTTAACACAAGATATAATTGACAGTATTAAAAATAATGTTACAGAGATGAATCATATGTGTATAGGAGAAATTGAACAATATGGTTACAAAGATGCAACTATTATGCCAATAAATGTTTATGAGTATGTAGAATATGGTTTTTATACTAAACAAGATGATATTGCTAATATGAGTATATCAAAAGAATATTTTCAAGAGGATAATCAAAAAACACTTAGTAAAATTTATAATTAGAAAGAGATATTTATTTAAATATCTCTTTTTATATGTTATAATCTACTTATAGAATGCCGATTTAGTTTAGTGGTAAAACAGATTATTGTGATAAAAATCTTTTTCTATTAGAATTTACAAATCAAAAAAATAATAAAGACTGTTACTTAATTGACTAGATTAAATTTTTAAATTCTTACTTATATGAAAAATATAAGACAATAAAATTAATGCCATATTTTGAAGGAGGGTGATATATATGGCAGTTAAGACATTAGCTGATTTTGATAACGATTATCAAGCATATGCTGATTATTTAGAATCAGCAGAATGTACAAATGATGGTGAATATGATGTGATAGCAGATCAATATGGAAATGTTTATACTCCGACTGAAGGAGATTGGACTAAAGGTCATGGACATAAAAATGAAAATACTAATTATGATAGACCTTCTGACAGTAAAGATTCTTATGGAAGAGATTGGAAAAATCCTTGGTTAAAGTATGCTGGAAAATTAAATTTAACATTGGCAGAAGTTGAATTTTTGGGTTTATTGCATGATGATAAACAAAATAATCAAGTTAAAGTATTTGCTAAAAAAAGGCAATTATCTAAAAAAAATAAATTTAAAGTAAAATAATAAAGTGGAAATAGATCTATATGGAAAATATTTTAAAAATTATTTATGATAAAACACTTAATAATTCAATTTTAAATTTAAAAGATATTGAGAAAATATTAGAATTATTAGTAATTGAAAAAGAATTAAATAATTATATTTTAAATATAAATGTTCAAAATATAAGAGGAATTAATCTTGCTTCTTATTCCAACTATACAAAGAAAATAACTATTTATGCTGACATGATTCATCAAATGATAAACGACATTGAAAATAGTATTTTAAATATAAATGATTTTGAAATAACATTATATAAGAATCTTTCTATACTTCAAGTTTTATTACATGAAATAGAACATGCAAATCAGCAAAAAATTGCATATAATGAAAATAGTTTAGAAGCTTTAATAATTAGATTATCTTATTTAGTAAAAAATGGTTATGATGAAAAACTATATGAATATTGTCCAGAGGAAAGATTGGCAGAAATTAAGTCTTTTGAGGAGATAATCTCTTTAATTGGTAATATAAACAATAAATTAACTGTATTGCCTGATATCATAGAAACAGAAAAACTAAAAAGACAATTAGGAGGCTATCATTATAGGAATTTTTTTGTGAGTGTTCCTATTGTAGATTACTTTACCATTGGGAATAAAAAAGATTTGTTGGCTGCACTTGAATTATCAAGTAACATTCAAGAAAAATATGAATTGAATGATCGATTTAAATTTGGTTTTCCGATTTCTGTTAGTGAATATAGTATTTCGATGAAAAAACTTATATTATCTTTAAATACTAATTTTAATAATAGAATAAATATTAAATAGAGTGTGATATAATCACTATAGTTAGGAGTTGAAGGTATATGAATATTTTATCTGAAAAATTAATTGATGCAGGTGATGGTAGAAAATATGGTGAAGGGTATCGAATCGTATATTTTGAAAATGATAATAAGTATTTCATTGGAGCTTATGCTAAGACAATCGAAGGATTTATGATTGGGTTTGCTGAATGTGACCCAATTATAGATGAAGATGATATTCCACCATTTATTTCTATTGATGATATTTTAAATAGATGCTTAAATTTATATAATGATATAAATAGTGTGGCAATATATAAAACTAATGGGACTTGTATTGGTAAAAAAGATAGAAAAAATTTAACTAAAAAATAAATTGTTTTTAATTGGTAAAAGAGATTCAAGCTTTGCGAATAGTTATATACTAAATGTGCTATTAAGAACAATTGGAGTTAGTAATCATATAGTAAGAAAACAAGGTAAAGACGCATATTATTTTAATGTTGTAAAAATTGATGGTAACTGGTATTACTTTGATTTAACACAAGATATAATTGACAGTATTAAAAATAATGTTACAGAGATGAATCATATGTGTATAGGAGAAATTGAACAATATGGTTACAAAGATGCAACTATTATGCCAATAAATGTTTATGAGTATGTAGAATATGGTTTTTATACTAAACAAGATGATATTGCTAATATGAGTATATCAAAAGAATATTTTCAAGAGGATAATCAAAAAACACTTAGTAAAATTTATAATTAGAAAGAGATATTTATTTAAATATCTCTTTTTATATGTTATAATCTACTTATAGAATGCCGATTTAGTTTAGTGGTAAAACAGATGCATGGTAAGCATCAGAGGACTGTTCAATTCAGTCATTCGGCACCATTTATTTGTAAAGTAAAAAAGTATTTATCATATAATGTATTGGTGATTATATGTTTAATATACAAGATGCAATGCATGTTGCGAAAATATTAGGAGTTAATTTTGATAAGTTTACTCCAGAAGAATTTTTAGATGGTATAAATATTGAGTTAGAACATGGATCTATTAAACCAAAAACAAATGTAACTAATAATAATTTATTAACAACTGCGAAAATTGCTTTAGCTCATTTAAATGAATTTCCTAATTATTATAATAAAGAATATGGGTTAAGAAGTTTTGAAAGATTTTTGCAAACTAAAATGTCAGAATAAGCAAATTTTATATAATTTGCTTTTTTAATATTATTAATAATTAATACTTAGGATTGACATTTCATAAAAGGTTTCGTACAATTAAATTGCAAATACATGAATAGTTATAATTATAGAGCTAAGAATATAAACATAAAAGAGGTGATTGTATGTATGATTTGATAATTGTTGGAGCAGGACCTAGTGGACTTACAGCTGCTTTATATGCACTTAGAGCTAATAAAAAAGTATTAGTACTAGAAGCTAAAACTTATGGTGGTCAAATTATAAATGCTAATTTAATTGAGAATTATCCAGGTATTTTAAGTATAACTGGATATGATTATGCTACTAATTTATATAATCAAGTAAAAAACTTAAATGGTGAAATTAAATTTGAAACTGTTATTCGTATTGAAGAAGATAAAACTGTTATAACTAATAATAATAAATATACTGCTAAAAGTATAATACTCGCAACTGGGGCAAAGAATAGAAAACTTAATATTGAAAGAGAAACAGAATTTATTGGTAAGGGTATTTCTTATTGTGCAACATGTGATGGTAACTTTTATAAAGATAAAGTAGTCGCAGTAGTTGGAGGTGGAAATACAGCTTTAGAAGATGCTATTTATTTAACAGATATTGCATCTAAAGTATATTTGATTCATCGAAGAGATGAATTCAAGGGAGAATCAAAATATTTAGAACAATTAAAAAATAAAGATAATATAGAATTTATATTGAACTCTAATGTTGTAAAATTAAATGGTAATGCTAATTTGGAAAGTATTGATATAAAAAATAACGAAGGACAACTAAAAACGATTGATGTATCAGGATTATTTATTGCCGTAGGGCAAGAACCAAATAATCAAGTATTTGCTAATATAATTGATTTAGATAAATATGGTTATATAATATCGAAAGATGGAGTTCATACTAATATTGATAAAATATATGTTGCAGGAGATGCTAGAGTTAAAGATTTAAGACAACTTACTACAGCTGTTAGTGATGGCGCACTTGCTGCTACTACGGCAATAAAAGAAATGTAATTATTAATAATGATCCATACTAAGTCAGTAATGACTTAGTTTTTTTGTTATAATCTTTAAAAACTTACTAATAATAATATTGGTGATAACATGAAAGAAATAAGTATATGGAAAGATACAGTAAATGAAACTAACTATCAAAAACTAAATGAAGATAAAAAGGTTGATGTATTAATTATTGGTGGAGGTATAACAGGAATAAGTACACTATATAATTTAAAAGATAGTAATTTAAAAGTTATATTGGTTGAACAAAATAGGTTAGGTATGTCTGTAACAGGTAACAGTACAGGTAAACTAAGTTATTTACAAAATGATTTACTTGATAAAATAAGAAAATGTCATAATGATGAAATAGCTAGTAAATATTTAAAATCACAACGACATGCAATCAGAATGATAAAAGATACAATAAAAAAAGAAAATATAGACTGTGATTTAGAAAAAGTTGATTCTTATCTTTATACTAATAAAGATAATGAAATAAAGAAGATGGAAGATTTAGTGAAATTCTTAAATAATAATGGGATAGAAACAAAAAATATCAATAATGATATAGTTGATAGTAAATATATGATTTCTGTATCAGATACATATTTATTTCATCCAATCAAGTTTATATATGGTTTAATTAAAAATATAAAATTTCCTATCTATGAACAAACTAGTATTAAGAATATAACTAAAGAAGAAGATTATTATATAGCTTATACAGATAAATATAAGATTAAAGCTCAATGGATAGTTATGGCATCACATTATCCATATTTTAATTTACCTTATTTATTCCCAATAAAATCAAGTTTAGAAAAATCATACTTAAGTGCATCTAAAAAAGATATAGATAAGATATCTTTAATAAGTTATAGTAATCCATTTATATCAATTCGTAGTTATAAAGATTATTTAATCTATCTTAGTAATTCTCATACTATAAATAAAGATACTTTTGATTTAGAAAATTATCAAGAATTAATGAGAAAGTTAAATGTACTTGATGTCGCACCTGATTATGTATGGAGTAATATTGATATTATTACTAATGATGGAATACCATATATAGGAAAAATTGATGATAAACTATTAATTGGAACAGGTTATAATACTTGGGGTCTTGCTTCTGGCTTTATTTGTGGTAAAATACTTAGTGATATTTTATTAGACAAAGAAAACTCTTATATAGAATTGTTTAATCCTAAAAGAAAGGGTAGTCTTACTATTTTAAGTGGTATAAAAGATGCGATTAATAGTGTAGATGGATATATTAAAGGCTATCTTGATAAGAATGATAATATTTTATATGATAAAAAAGATGGAAAAGATGTAATTATATATGATGATGGGAAAGAGAAACATATTGTATATCAACATTGCCCACATTTAGGATGTAAATTACTGTTTAATGAGATTGAAAAAACATGGGATTGTCCATGTCATGGTTCTAGATTTGATTTAGATGGTAAATGTATAAGCGCACCTGCTAATAAAGATATAACATACAAATAAGATATGGAGGTGTAGTAAGATGGATGAATTAGATAAGTATATTAGTGATATTATTATGTATAAAAAGAATTCTAAACATATAGACGAGATATCATTACTTCGATATATATATTTAGATTTAGGATTAAAATTATCATTTGACTTAGAGTTTTATTATGGTAATAATAAGAAAAAACAAACAATATTTAATCATCATATAAATAAGAAGGAAGTACTAAGTAATTGTTTAAAAAATAAATATGCTATATGTAGAAGTATGTCTTACATATTAGAAGAAGTATGTAAAAAGTTTGATATTAATATTATTAGTATTAGTGATTCATATGATAAAAGAAATTATCCCCATGTATATAATATAGTTAAACTAAAAGATGGTAGAAGTTTTTCAATTGATATTCAAGAAGATATAAGAAATATTCAAACTCATTCTCGAACTAAATATTTTGGTGTTAATGCGATAGATGGTAAAACTAAAATAATAAGTGATGAAGAAATAGAGATGATTGATAAAAAAATTGGTTATATTAGTGATGAATATTATTATGCCAATGAATATATTTATTTACTTAAAATGTATATGGAGTATATAGATGATTTTAGTGATAAAGTAGAATTTGTCATTAAAAACTTAGAACCATATTCTAATCAAAACATAGATGTTGCTGATAGATTAAGAAGATTTATTGAAATCAGTCATAAGCTATTTACCATAAATGAACGAAATAGGATAAGAATAGTTGATTTATATCAAATAGAAAATGAAAAGAAAAAATATCAAAGTTGTATTGCTGTTTATGGGACAAATAAAACTGATATTTATAGATTTGATAATAAAAATTTAGTTTATTATAAACAAACAATTGATGAATTTGCCGATGAAGTTTTAAATGGACTTACTGTTAAACAAGGACAACATATTATGAGATTAAACAAAACATTAAAAAAGAAACATAATTTAGTTTCAAATAAAGATTAAATTGTGTTTTTTATTTTGAACTAATATAAATATAGTTATTAAATAATATAAAATCATGATATACTATTGTTGATTGGGTGATATTATGAAAGTAGTAATTATTGGTGGAGGAGCATCAGGACTTGTTGCTTCTATATCTGCCGCACTAAATGGTAATGATGTAACAATTATTGAAAGAAATAATAATTTAGGTAAAAAGATATTGATAACTGGAAATGGTAAATGTAATTATTGGAATAGTGATCAAAATATTAGTCATTATCATTCTAATAATATGGAAGTATTAAAGAAGATTGAAACTGATGAAAATCGTCTTAAAGTAATGAAATTATTTGATCGACTAGGACTAGTACCTAGAATTAAGAATGGTTATTATTATCCATATTCAAATCAAGCTAGTGCTGTTCAAACAAGTCTTATTAAAGAAGCAAAATCATTAGGTGTTAAAGTAATAAATGATAAAGTAAATAGTATTGTTTATCATGATAAGTTTGTTATTAATATGGAAAATGGTATTTTTAACGCTGATAAAGTTATTCTTGCAACAGGTTCTAAAGCATATCCTAAAACAGGATCAGATGGAATGGGATATGACTTTGCTAAATCATTTGGACATAGTATTATTAAACCATTACCTGCATTAGTTCAATTAAATGGCGTTGGTAATTATTTTAAGTTATGGTCAGGGATAAGATGTGATGCTAAAGTAGATCTATATGATAATGGAAAATATGTAGATACACAAACAGGTGAAATTCAATTAACTAATTACGGAGTTAGTGGAATATGTATTTTTCAATTAAGTGGTAAAATAGCTCGTAATATAGATAAAGGAAAAAGAGAAATGCTAAAGATAAATTTCTTACCATTTTTAAATCTTAATAAAAATGAGTTTATTACTTGGATGAATAAAAGAAATAATGATTTACTAAATCGTAGTGTATCAGAATTATTAGATAGTATAATTAATTATAAATTATCTAACTTGATATTAAAGTTATCAGGAATTGATAAAGATGATAAATGGAATAAGATATCATCAGAAAAGAAATCATTATTAGTAAATAATTTATTAGAATTTAATCTAGAGATAGAAAGTACTAAATCATTTGATAGTGCTCAAGTATGTACAGGAGGAGTACCTCTTGATGAAATAAATCCAACTACATTAGAATCATTGAAACAAAAGAATTTATTTATAGTAGGTGAATTACTTGATGTAGATGGTGATTGTGGTGGTTATAATCTAGGATTTGCCTTTCTATCTGGTTTAATCGCAGGAAATGGGGTTAATAATTAATGATAAGAGTAAGACAAGTATTAATTGATATAGATAATGATACTAAAGAAGAATTAATTACTAAGGTAGCTCATAAATTAAGAGTATCTAAAAAAGATATTAAGAAAATATTAATAAATAAAAAGTCATTAGATGCAAGAAAGAAACCTATTTTATATTTTGTATATGAAGTAGATGTAGAAGTTTCTAAAGAAGATAAAATATTAAAGACTGTAAAAAAAGATGTTATTAAAACACCAAATACTAATTATATATTTCCAACTGGTGGAAGTATAAATCAACAAAAACATATCGTAATAGTTGGAAGTGGTCCAGCTGGATTATTTGCTGGTTATATGCTTGTAAGTGATGGATATGATGTAACTATAATCGAACGTGGAGAAAAAATTGAAGATAGAATAAAAACAGTAGATAAGTTTTGGAAAACTAATAAATTAAATTTAGAATCTAATATACAATTTGGAGAAGGGGGAGCAGGAACATTCTCTGATGGTAAGCTAAATACTTTAGTAAAAGATAAAGAAGGAAGAATGCGTAAAGTATTTGAAACGTTTGTATCATTTGGTGCAAGCGATGATATATTGTATATGAATAAACCTCATATTGGTACAGATATACTTAGAACTGTAATTATTAATATGAGAAATAAAATGATTGATATGGGTGTAAATTTTAGATATAGTACAAAACTAACTGATTTAGTTGTAAAAGATAATTGTATAACTGGAATTGAAGTTAATAATAACGAAATAATTGAAACTAATGATGTTGTTTTAGCACTTGGTCATAGTGCACGAGATACATTTCAAATGCTATTAAATAATAAAGTTGATATAACAGCAAAGCCATTTGCTGTAGGTATTAGAATTATGCATCCACAAGAAATGATAAATAAAAGTCAGTATGGAATTAGTAATCATAAAAATTTGGAATCAGCTAGTTATAAACTAACTTATAAAGCACCAAGTGGTAGAGGAGTATATTCGTTTTGTATGTGCCCTGGAGGGTATGTAGTTAATGCTTCCAGTGAAAAAAATAGATTAGTTGTTAATGGTATGAGTTATCATAAAAGAGATAGTGGTGTAGCTAATAGTGCTATCGTTGTAACCGTAAATAGTAATGATTTTGGTAACACTCCAATGGATGCTATTAATTATCAAAGAAAGTTAGAAAGTATTGCTTATGATAAAGGTAAAGCGTTAATACCAATACAATTATATAAAGATTTCAAAGATAATAAAGTATCAACAAATTTTGGTAAGTTTAACCCAATGATAAAAGGTAAATATAGTTTTGCTAATATAAATGAAATATTACCTAAATATATATGTGAATCTATTGTTCAAGGTATTGAATACTTTGGTACTAAAATAGAAGGATTTAACAGAGAAGACGCTATTATAGCAGGTATAGAAACTAGAACATCATCACCAATTAGAATAAATAGAAATGAAAAATTTAATTCTAATATAAAAGGTTTATATCCATGTGGTGAAGGTGCTGGATATTCAGGTGGTATAACAACATCTGCAATGGATGGAATTAAAGTAGCTGAAGCTATTGCTTTTAAATATAATAATAAAGATATAACCTAAAAAGTTATATCTTTATTATTACTTTCATATATTAATGCTTCATACAATAAATCTACAATATAATTAGATGGTTGTAGATTATATTTACTTATTATTTTATCAATGACATCAAAAGAGTATTCCATATCAAGTAAATCTAGTATTGATATTTTATTATTATCTAGATGTCTTAAATAATTGTTAGTATAATCATTATTAATGATGATTAAATCTAAGTCTTCAATCCAATCTATAAATGCTTTCATAAGTTCATCATGACTATCAACATATTTAAAATTATCTTTATCATAACTTATGAGTTCAGCAAATTGAGTGAGTGGTAATTTATCTTCGCTTAGTCTATAATCAAAACGATCAATTAATTGTAAGTTATCTAATTTAAGTGCCGATATTTGAATAAGTGGTCCTTTTGATGGATCAATCGCAGATGGAATAAGTTCTAATATTATATATTTTTTATTCATAAAATCACCTAATGTTTATTATACTAAAAATATTTAATTATAACAATTAGATAAAATTGGTATTGTATAAAAAATAGATTTATGATACTATTAAGTAGTAGTAATTATTTTGTTATGGCCTGTTGGTGAAGTGGTTTAACACGCCGCCCTCTCAAGGCGGTATACATGGGTTCGAACCCCATACAGGCTACCATTCGAAAAAAATCGTTGAATCTTTTCGACGTTGAGATAAAACTTGATTGAAAAATCAAGTTTTTTTGTTGT
>CAMNHZ010000012.1 GCA_946540075.1 uncultured Bacillota bacterium | reverse complement strand
AAAAGATAATATATTTTATTTAGGTATAAAGCTATTTAAAATTGTTTCATAATGTGATATACTTAATAAGAAATATTAAAGGTGATTAAATGAAAAAAAATATAAAAGAATTTAAAAAAGAGTTTAAAAAATATACAAAAAATAATGTTTTATTTTTATCTTTTGTTACTATGTCAGTATTAAATGCTGCATTATTAAGATTTTTAACAGTAAAGAACTATTTTGATTTTAATCCTATTTTAGCTGACCTTGCATTTGTCCTAATAATAGGATCGTTTGGATATTTCCTGAAACCTAAAAATCAATATAAATACTTTATGGGCTTTAGTATTTTCTTTACATTACTTTGTATAATAAATTCTGTTTATTATACAAATTATGTATCATTTGTTTCTGTTTCGTTATTGGGAACATTTTCTCAAGCTTTACCAGTAACTGATGCAATTAAAGAAATAATGCAATTAAAAGATTTTAGTTATTTATGGCAAATATTCGGTATGATAATGGTTAATTATCATTTGAAGAAGAAAAATCATTTTGATAGAGTGTTTAGAATTGAGAATGGAAAAGTTCTTGCTATTAATACTATTATTGTCGCATTAATCTTAATAGGGTTCTTTGTTTCAATGCTTACTAGTGTTGATATATCAAGACTTGGAAAACAATGGAATCGTGAGTATGTAGTAATGCGTTTTGGTATATATACTTACCAAGTTAATGATCTTATATCTAGTATAAAGACACAAACTATTTCTATGTTTGGATATGATGAGAAAGCTAAAGAATTCCGTGAATATTATGAAAATACACCTAAAACACATTCAGAAAATAAGTATACTAATGTGTTTAAAGGTAAGAACTTATTAGTAATACATGCAGAAAGTATTCAAAATTTTGTTTTAAATACTTCGTTTAATGATGTTCCAGTCGCACCATTTTTGAAAAAAATGTCACAAGAAGGTTTATACTTTAGTAATTTTTATGCAGAAGAAAGTGTTGGAACAAGTAGTGATACTGAGTTTACTTTAAATACATCACTTATGCCTGCTAGTAATGGTACAGTTAATGTAAGTTACTGGAATCGTGATTATGTTTCAATACCTAAATTACTTAGAGATAAAGGATATTATGCATTTAGTATGCATGGTAACAAAGGTAGTATGTGGAACCGTGATAACATGCATAAAAGTTTAGGATATCAGAAATTCTATAGTGAAAAATCATTTAAGATTGACGAAAAAATAGGATTAGGTTTATCTGATAAATCATTCTTTAGACAAGCTGTACCTAAGCTTAAAAAGATTGATTCTAAGCATGATAATTGGTATGGAACATTTATAATGCTTACTAATCATACACCATGGGATGATGTATCAAAATTTAATTATGCCGTTGATTATAAGTATAAAAAACAAAATGAAACAACAGGAGAAGAAGAAGAAGTATCTGCTCCATATATGGAAGGAAAAACTTTAGGTAATTATTTTAAATCTGTTAATTATGCTGATCAAGCACTTGAACAATTTATAGGTGATTTAGATAAAGAAGGACTTCTAGATAATACAGTTGTAGTAATTTATGGTGACCATGATAATAAGATTAAAAAATCAGAATATAATCGTTATTATAATTATGATCCATACACAGATACAGTAAAAACTAGTGAAGATGATGGATATGTTGATGTAGATTATTATTTCTATCAATTAAATCGTAAAGTACCATTTATTATTTGGACTAAAGATCATAAATATAAAAAAGAAGTCAAAGAAGCAATGGGTATGATTGATGTTTTACCTACATTAGGTAATATGTTTGGATTTAGTAGTGATTATGCTTTAGGTAATGATATATTTAGTACATCTAATAATGTAGTTCCATTCCCATCTGGAAATTGGCTTACAAATAAAATGTATTATAATGCTTCAACTGGAGAAGGAAAACTTATAAATCCTGATGAGACAGTCAGTGTTGATGAGATAAAGAAAAATAGTCAATATACAGAAAAACTTATAAATATATCAAATTCTATAATTGTATATGATTTAATTAAGAAAACAAACGAGAGTAAGAAGATAATGAATGAATATAGTAATAAATAGAGGGGTAATATGGCAAAGAAAACAAAGAGACATGTAAAAAAAAGTGTAAAAATATTGATTGTCGCATTATTAGTACTGATAGGTGGATTAATTGTTTTTAAAGTAATTAAACCAAATACTAAAACTATTAAAAAAATAGCTGTATCAGATAAAATAGAAGGATATGGTTATACATTAAATGAAAATGCAACATCATATCAAAAAAAGTTATTTAAAAATTTAAAAACATTACTTGAAGGTAATGATGTTGATGATGAGGAATATGCAAAGTTAGTTGCTAAATCATTTATAGCTGATTTTTATACACTTGATAATAAACTTACTAGTAATGATATTGGTGGTGTTCAATACGTATATAAAGATTATCGAAAAGATTTTTCTAAATATGCAAGTGAAAGCATTTATCATACAGTACAAAGTAATATATATGGTAAGCGTAAACAAGACTTACCAGTTGTATCTAGTATAGAAATCGCAAAATTAGATCAAAATACAGTTAAGTATTTAAATAAAGAAGATGCTAAAGGTTATGAAGTAGATTTAACAATTACTTATATTAAAGATTTAAAATACCAAGAAGATGTTAAATTAAATTTAGTACATAATGGTAAAAAAATAGAAGTTGTTAGAATGGAAAACAATGATGTAATTTCTTCAACTAATGAATAGAAAGTATAGAAAATACTTTCTTTTTTCTTTAATTACTTTATTATTTATGGTAAACTATTATTAGTACTAAAAGGAGGAATAGCATGATAAATATACTATTACCTGCAGATACATATATAGTAGTAAATAAAACTATATTGACTGATAAAGATAGAATGCTACTTATCATGTTATATCAGCCTATAATAGGATCAATTGCTACTAATTTGTTCTTTTCATTGTGGTCTTATTTAGATAAATCTGAAATATTATCAAAAGAGTGGACACATCATCATTTAATGACTAGTATGCGAATTAGTTTAAATGATATTAGTGAAGCTAGAGAAAAACTAGAAGCTATTGGATTACTTAAAACATTGGTAAAAAAAGATAGTGTTAATAAATATATATATGAATTATATTCACCACTTAGTGCTAATGAATTTTTAAATAATCCTATATTAAGTACAACCCTTTATAATAATGTAGGTGCAACTGAATATAAGAAGATAATATCTTATTATAAGGTTCCTAAAATTATTACTAAAGATTATGTTGATATAACTAAAAGATTTAATGAAGTATTTGAATCAGTACCAATGGGTTCAATTGAAAATATGCTTAATGATATAAAGTCAAAGAATAACAATAAATTAGAAGTACAATCAAAAGTTGATATTGATAGTGTTTTAGCTATGATACCAGATGAATTATTAAATATTAGAAGTGTTACTAGAGAAACAAAGGAATTAATAACAAAATTATCATTTATATATGATTTAGATGATAATGCTTGTCTAGATTTAATTAGAAATTCATTAACTCTTAGAAGAACAATTGATAAAGATGCATTAAGAAAAAATAGTAGAAATTATTATCAATTTGAGAATAATGGTAAATTACCAAGTCTTTTATATCGTAATCAGCCTGAATATTTAAGAAAGCCAACTGGTGATACATCTAATAAAGCTAAGATGATATATGCTTTTGAAACTACGACACCATATGATTTTCTATGTTCTAAGTATAAAGGAAATAATCCAACTAAACGTGATTTATCTTTATTAGAATATTTACTTGTAGATATGAACTTAAAACCAGGTGTAGTTAATGTATTAATAGATTATGTTCTTAGAATAAATGATAATAAGTTAAATAAAGCTTTTGTTGAAACAATCGCATCACAATGGGTTAGAAGTAACATTGAGACAGTAGAAGCCGCAATGAATCTATCTACTAAGGAACAAAAGAAACGTAAAGCTTATATTAAGAAGAATACTAAAAATATAGTTGATACTCCAGATTGGTTTAATCAAGAAATAGATGAAGATAAAGCTAATAAAGAAGATCAACAAAAAATAGATGATTTATTAAATGAATTTAAGTAGGTGATATGATGGATAAATTATCTGATAAATTAGAAATATTTAAAGATAAAATAAATACTTCATTAGAAATATCTTTTCATGAAGCATTAAAAGATGATGATTTCAAAGAATTAGTATCAACTATAGATGTCCCTAAAAAAGAATTAATAAAGTATACATCAGAATTAGAATCAGCAAAAGAAGAATATTCACATTGTAAGAATTGTAAAAATATCTTAAGTTGTAAAAATAAAATAATGGGATATTGTTACTCTCCAATGATTAATGAAGATGGAAGTTTATATTTTGGTTATCAAATATGTAAATATAAAAAGAAAATAGATAAGAAAAATAAATATCTAGAAAATGTTTATACTATAAATGAACCTAAAGAAATTAAAGATGCTTCAATGAAAGATATAATAACAACAGATAAAAAAAGATATGAAACAATTAAATATATAACTAAGTTTATTAAAGAATATAAGAAGGATCAACAACAAAAAGGTTTATATTTACATGGCAGTTTTGGAAGTGGTAAAACTTATTTAATTGCTGCAATGTTTAATGAACTTGCTAAAGATGGAATTAAAAGTGCAATAATCTTTTGGCCAGAGTTTATCCAAGAATTGAAAGCTTCTTTTGGTAATAGTTTTAATGAAAAACTTGATTATGTTAAGAGAGTACCTTTGCTTTTAATTGATGATATAGGTGCTGAAAATACAACTGCATGGAGTAGAGACGAAATATTCTGTCCAATTGTTCAATATAGAATGGAAGAAAAATTACCAACATTTTTCACTTCAAATTTAGATATGAAAGCCCTTGAAACACATTTTAGTGTATCTAAAGATAGTGTTGATAATGTAAAATCTAGACGAATAATTGAAAGAATAAAACAACTGACAATAGATATGGAATTAATAAGTAAGAATCTAAGAAAATAGGAGACTAAAAACTTCTATTTTTTCAATTTGATTTTTATATATAATCTGTTATAATAAAAGTATCTTTAAGGGGGATGGGGGATATATATGAATAATACTAATTTGATTTGTGAATTAAGAAAGCATCTTGAACAGGCAAATAGAATTCCTATGAAAGATTTAAAAAAAGAATTAGATATTTATAATAACGATGATTTGGCTTTGATGATATTAGATCTTGTTGATGATGGAGTAAAGAACTTTAATTATTTTTCAAAGCCAGATAAACGTCATTATATGAAACGAGGTTTAGAATATCTAGCACGAAATAACATTGATATTTATATAACTGATAAGACAAAGATTATAGATAAAATTGATGATGTTATTACTAACATTCATGAAATCCAAAAACCAGTTTCTGTAGATCCTAATAATTCTAGATTTTATCATGGATATGAGTTTTTAGACAGATTATTATATATGTTAAAGAAAACTAGGTCCGCACTTAATAGTGAAAAATATTATGAAAAGAATTATCATGATGAAAAAGATGAAGAATTTAAATTCTTAGTCAAAATAATTACTGAGATAGATGATTATAAGTTTTTAGAGAAATTATTTGATACTTATCCTGAAGTTTTAAATGCTGTTGATAAGAATAAATATACATTATTTGATATGGTAATTGAACAATATATAAAAATATTAGTTAGTGAAGAAAATCAAGGTAAATTGGCATATTACCAAGCTGTATTAAAACTATTTATATATTCAAAAAGATGTTATATAAGTGATGAACTTATACATGCTATTATAGATGAGTTAAGGCATCTAATAATGAGAATAAATGAAAGTGATTTATATAAACCAGAACGCGAAAAAAGAATATATTATATAAATGAATTAATAACAGTTTTAAATGTTAAGAGATATCAAAAAGATATATCTGATGAAATAAATAGTTTATATAATAAATATGATGTTCATGAGTTAGTTCCAGACCAAGTATTAAAAGAAATGAAATCTATGACAATTCCAAATAATACTTCGTATAAAGATTTAAGAGATCGTGATATATTCACAATCGATACTACAGGATCTAAAACATATGACGATGCTATGTCTATTGATAAAATAGATGAAAATAGAACTAGACTTAGTATTTATGTTCCAGCAGTCGCAGATTTTATCCCAAAAAGATCAATTATTGATAAGTATATAAGAAATAAAGGTGAAGCAATATTCTTAAAAGATAAAGTTTTACCATTATTCCCATTTGAAATATGTGAAAAATTATTTTCATTAGATTGTGGTAAAAAAAGATTAGCTTTAACATTTGATATTATATTTAATGGTAATGAAATAGAAGATATTAATATTTATAGAGGTTTAATTGAAGTAAGAAAAAACTTATATTATGACAATTGTAAAGATACTGATGAAGGCTATAAGTTGAAAGAGTTTGATACAAAGATACTTAATAATAAAACAAAAGATGAAAACAATTATAAAATAATTCATACTAATATAAATACTTTTGTACAAGAGACTATAGCTAAATAT
This sequence comes from uncultured Bacillota bacterium, assembly GCA_946540075.1. GTDB lineage: Bacteria > Bacillota_I > Bacilli_A > RF39 > UBA660 > CAMNHZ01. The sequence goes on along the minus strand of CAMNHZ010000012.1, from coordinate 13,355 downwards.
ATCGCTTCAAAACAGATTCCATTCATATATCGAAAGAAAGAAAAAAATTATATTAGTAATAAGCTTAATAGTATTAAAGAAGATATGAATATTACTGACAATACATTTGTTGATAGTATTATAAGTATATATGATAATGATGATAACTTAAAAAGAAGATATACTAATATACCATATGGTGAAATAACATCATCAATATTAAATCCAATAAGAGATTATGCTTCTATAGCTTCTCAATATCTTATTTTACAAAATATAGTAGATGATGAAAATAAAATAATTAAACTATATTTTACTGAATTAGAAGATTTAACAGAACATTTAGATAATAGACATAGAAAGAATAAACATTTTAAATCTGATTATAATCAATTGTATAGTTTATTAAAACATAGAGAAAATATTATGGCTAAACAAAATCAAGAAAAAATTAAGGTAAAAAAATTGACAAAATAAACATATTAGTGTTAATATATTCATGTAAAGACATTGATTAGGACAAAATTGTTAAGAAGTGTTTTATAGTGAACTAGGGCTAGTGTAAACCTAGTAAATAACCTTAATGATTACTACCTATGAGTTGGGCTTGAAAGAGTTACCGGTCGCACCGTTATAGCTAAATTAAGTAACAAGGTAGGATGGTACCGCGTTTATACGCTCCTTATATAAATTATAAGGAGCTTTTTTGTTAGGGGGAATATTATATGGAAAAAGAAGAAACTTTAAACTATGCACCAAAGGTTTTAGATTTTGAAAGGTTTTTAACACTATATTTTAATGATTTCAATCAGGCTAAGTTTGATTTACAAAACAATAGAGAAGAAACTTTAAAAAAACAACAAGAGAATGAAGCAAAATTTAATGATTATGTATACTCATTAGGATTAAATGAATTATCTCACAGACAATTTAAAAAATTTGTTCAAGAACAACAGGAAAAAGTAAATTTTTATCGCTATCAGATAGATAAACCAAATTATCGTGAAGTATGTGAAAAAATGATAGATTTATTTAAAATTGTTAATGAAGGTAGAGAAGGTGAACGTGGTTATGATAAGCAACTGCAAAAATTAGAAGAAAAGCTATTTTTTGTAGATAACATCAACATGCTAGAATCTATTTATAATAATATTGTTGTTGTTCCTGAAGAATTTATTTCAAAAGAACCAATTTTAAAAGGTGAAATTGTTTGTTTAAAAGATTGTAATAACGTTGTAAGGGCTTATATTAATCCTCGAAGAGATACTTTTCAAATGAATTATTTCTATAATATGGCTGGTGAAAATATTTTTGACATCTTTTATGAAGATGATTATGTAGATGAAGAAATAGGAGATCTACGAAAACTACAAAGAAAGAAGAGATAAAATGATAGACATTAAGCAAGATGAACGCTTAAGTAAATTAAACCATAGTTGTGCACATATGATGGCACAAGCAGTAAAAAGATTATATCCAAATGCAATGTTTTGGGTAGGACCAGTAATTAGTGAGGGATTCTATTATGATATTGATTTAGGTGAAGATGTAATAAAAGAAGAAGATTTACCTAAAATAGAAAAAGAAATGAAGAAAATCGCTAAAGATGGAAAAAGAATAGTAAGACGTGAATTATCACGTGAAGAAGCTTTAGAAATGTTTAAAGATGATCCTTATAAAATAGATTTAATTAATGATATGGATAAAGATACATTAATTACTTGTTATTCTCAAGGAGAATTTACTGATTTATGTAGAGGACCACATGTTGATACTGTTAAGGAACTTAAGAATTTTAAATTACTTAAGGCAAGTGGTGCTTATTACAAAGGTGATGCTAAAAATAAAATGCTTCAAAGAATATATGGAGTATGCTTTGATTCTAAAGAAGATTTAGAAAAACATTTGGCTGAGTTAGAAGATGCTAAAGAAAGAGATCATCGTAAATTAGGTAAAGATTTAGGAATATTTATGTTCTCTGACATAGTAGGAAAAGGACTTCCTATGTGGTTACCAAATGGATTTATTATAAGAAGAAAATTATCTGATTATATAACAGATAAAGAAATAGAACAAGGATACAAACATGTAATGACTCCTTCATTAGGAAGTGTAGATTTATATAAAACAAGTGGACATTGGGATCATTATAAAGAAGATATGTTCCCTTCAATGGAATTAGATAACGAATCATATGTACTTCGTCCAATGAATTGTCCTCATCATATGATGATGTATAGAAATAAACTTCATTCATATCGTGATTTACCATTACGTATTGCTGAAATTGCTAACGATTTTAGATATGAAGCTAGTGGAGCAGTAGTTGGAATTGAAAGAACTCGTGCTTTCACTCAAAATGATTCACATATATTCTGTAAACCAGAAGACATAAAAAGTGAATTTAAAGCAGTTGTAGATTTAATTTTAGATGTATATAGAGATTTTGATTTTAAAGATTATAGTTTTAGATTATCTTTAAGAGATCCAAAAGATACAGATAAATATTTTGGAAATGATGAGTTATGGGAAAAGTCAGAGAATGAACTTCGTGAAGTATTAAAAGAAATGAATGTTGATTTTTATGAAGCTGAAGGTGAAGCTGCATTCTATGGACCTAAATTAGATGTTCAAGTAAAAAGTGCAATTGGACATGATGTTACATTATCAACAGTACAATTAGACTATCAATTACCAGAAAGATTCGATTTAACTTATGTAGATGAAAATGGTAATAAAGTTCGTCCAGTAGTTATACATAGAGCTATTTTAGGATCACTAGATAGATTTATTGCTTTCTTACTTGAAGAAACTAAAGGAGCTATGCCAACATGGCTTGCACCAACACAAGTAACAGTTTTACCTGTTAAGAATGAATATCATTTAGAATATGCTAAAAAAGTTGACGAATTACTTCGTAGTAACCATGTTAGAACTAAACTAGATGATAGTGATGAAAAATTAGGATATCGTATGAGAGAAAGTCAAGTTATGAAAATTCCATATACATTAGTATTAGGTAATAATGAACGTGACGAAAATACTGTTACATATCGTAAATTTGGTTCACAAGAAAAAATTACTATTTCATTAGATGAATTTATGACTATGTTAAAAGATGAAATAGAAAATAAAAAATAATTGTATTTATTAAAATTCAGGGGAGGTATTTGAATTGAAAGGAATTATTTTAGCTGGTGGATCAGGAACTAGATTATATCCAATAACAGAAGGGACAAGTAAACAATTAGTTCCTGTTTATGATAAGCCAATGATTTATTATCCGTTATCAACAATGATGACGGCAGGAATTAAGGATATTTTAGTTATAACAACTGAGACTGACTGTGATAGTTTTAAAAGATTATTAGGTGATGGAAGCAAATTTGGAGTTAATCTAACATATGCGATTCAACCTAAACCTGAAGGACTTGCTCAAGCATTTATAATTGGAGAAAAATTTATTGGAAATGAACCATGTAGTATGATTTTAGGAGATAATATTTTCTATGGAAATGGATTAAAAGAAACTTTATCAAAAGCAGTAGAAAATGCATATAATGGACAAGCTACTATTTTTGGATATCAAGTAAAAGATCCAGAAAGATTTGGCATCATGGAAATAGATGAAAATAGAAATGTTTTAAGCGTAGAAGAAAAGCCTAAACATCCAAAATCAGACTTTGCTATTACTGGATTATATTTTTATCCAACAGGAGTATCTAAAAAAGCAAAACTAATAAAGAAATCTGATCGTAATGAATATGAGATAACCTCATTAAATGATGTTTATTTAAAAGAAGGTAAATTAAAAGCTGAACTTTTAGGTGATGGTTATACTTGGTTTGATACAGGTACATTTGACAGTTTACTTGATGCTTCAAATATGATTAGAACTATCCAACATAATAAAGATAGAAATATATGTTCACCAGAAGAAATAGGATATAAAAATGGATGGTTAAAAGATGAACAATTAGAGCAAAGAGCAAACTTAATGGGTAAAAATACATATGGTAAGAATTTAGCTAAAGTATTAAGAAAAGGTAGAAAATAATTTAATTTATAATAAAAAGCAGGAAAAATATTAATTTTTCTGTTTTTTTTAGAAAAAACTATTGCATTTTATTAAAATAAGTGCTATTATATAAGTGCTTGATAGTAAGATAGATATCACGCATATTCTTGTGATTTAATAAACTTTGTTTATTAAGTTACAAGGGATTAAACTTTTATAGTAATATGTGTATAACGTTCTTTCTATTCTAATAATGAACTTGAGTATTCGACGGATTTATTATTGTAGATTGTCCTGATGATATTGATTATGTTTAAAGTCTTATCAGCTGTCAAGTATGTAATTACATGAGACAAGTACTCGATGATAAGAAATCGTTAAGTCTTATCTGTCAATAATTCTTAATGATTCATTTATTTACTTGGGAAGTATGTTGTTTTGACAGGCAACATATTTTTTTTATAAAAATTGGACTAATGCATTTATTTTTGATATAATGTATTAGTCTTTTTATTATGAAAGAAAGGAGTAAATAATGAATAAAATTAAAATATTTAGTCTTGGTGGACTAAATGAAAACGGAAAAAACATGTATGTTGTAGAAGTAAATAACGACATATTTGTATTTGATGCGGGTTTAAAATATGCTGATGATCAAATGTTAGGTGTTGATTATATATTACCTAACTATGATTATTTAATTAAAAATCAAAAGAGAATTAAAGGTATTTTCATAACACATGGACATGATTCTCAAATGGGTGCAATCCCAGATATGATAAGTGATTTAAAAAATGTAAAAATATATGGTACTCATTTTACACTTGAAATATTAAGAAGTGAGTTAGAGGAAGATCATTTAAAAACTAATAATTTAGTAGAGGTTAAACCATTTAAAAATATAAAATTTGGTGATAATTCGATTTTCCCAATAAGTTTAACACATTCAGTGCCAGATACAGTAGGGTATGTTTTAAATACTAAAGATGGTGCTATTGTATATACAGGTAATTATGTATTTGATCCAACTATGATAGGTCCATATAAGACTGATATAGGTAAAATAGCTTATGTAGGTAAGAAAGGTGTATTATGTTTATTAGGAGAATCTTTATATGCAGATAAAAGAGGATATACATCTCCTCAACATAGAGTTAAAGATTTCTTACTAGAGAATATAAATAAATATAGTGGTCGTATTTTATGTAACGTAAGTACTAGTCAACTACACCGTATTGGTGAAATACTAAGTGTAGTTTCAACTACTAATAAGAAAGTAGTTATCATGGGAAAAAGACTAGAAAATATGATTATGAAAGCTATTGACATGGGATATATTAACTTTGATAAAAAGAGGATTGTTAGTATCCATCATGTTAATGATCGTGGTATTTTTGTAATAGTTGCTGATGAAAGAGAAAAACCATTCTCTAATATTGGAAGAATTGTAAAAGGATATGATAAATTTACTAAGATTAATAAAGATGATAATATTATATTTGCATCAACAGTATCTGAAGGAATGGAAAGAACTGAAGCTAAATTATATGATCAATTTGCTAAATTAGGTGCGAATATAATAATACTTCCAACAAAAAAATATTTAGGATATCATGCATCAAGTGAAGATATAATGCTTATGTTAGATTTATTAAATCCTAAGTATTATTTTCCTGTAATTGGAGAATATCGTCATCAAGTAGAAAATGCTAAAGTAGCAATGAATCTTGGCTTAAAAGAAGAAAGTATATTATTACATTTAAATGGAGAAGTAGTAGAATTTAATGATGGTAAACTTGTTGAAACTATGGAGAAAAAACCAGTAGATGATGTTTTAGTAGATGGAAAACAAGCTGGAGATGTAGGCGACTTAGTTATTAAAGATAGAGAATTATTAAGTGATAATGGAATTGTTATCGTGTGTGCGACTATTGATAGAACTACTAAACAAGTTATATCAGGTCCAGAAATATTAACACGTGGATTCATTTATGTAAAAGATAATATAGATTTAATTAAAGAATCAGAGAGAATATCACTTGAAGTTATGAATGAAAATATTAAACCCGAATATGTTGATTTTTCAAAAATAAAAAATAGTATCAGAGATCGTTTAGGAAACTATTTATATCAGGAAACTGAATGTAAACCTATGATACTAGTAGTTATTCAAGAAGTATAGATAATTATCTATACTTTTTTATTTTGTTAGTGATGGTTCATATAAGTTTCTTTTGTTCATATAATTAATTGGTGATAATATGGATAATATAGAATATATAAAAAAGAAAATGAAAGAAAATCATCATATACCTAATATGAATAAAAGTAAAAAAGAATCAAATAAAATCTATAATTATTTAATAAGAATGTGCTTACTATTAATTATCACACTTGTAGTACTAATTACCTTAAAAAGTAATAAGAATTTAAAGACTCCTTTTTATAAATATGTATTTGATAAAAATATATCTTTTGCTCATATTAATCAAATTTATAAAAAATATTTTGGTAATTCAATTCCATTTTCTGATGTTATAGAGGATAAAACTAAAATAGTATCTAGTGAGAAACTTACATATAAAAAGTCTTCAATTTATAAAGATGGTGTAAAACTATCAGTGAATAATAATTATATGGTTCCAGCATTTAATAGTGGATTAGTTGTTTTTATTGGTGATAAAGATGAATATAAAAATTTAATTATTGTTCAACAAGTAGATGGTGTTGATGTATGGTATTCTAATGTTACAAATAAAAATTTATCATTATATGATTATATAGAAAAGGGAAGTTTTGTTGGAGAAGTTAAAACTAATGAGTTATACTTGGTATTTAAGAAAGATGGGAATGTATTAGATTATAAAAAATATATTGGATAAATTACAGATTAATTATTTGTTCTATGTTTTCATGTTTATATGTATGATAACTGGTCATTTTAAAAATTTTATATTAATTAATATACTAATTTTTTTTCATGAAATAGGGCATATTACAGGTGCATTATGGTTTAACTATAATATTGAAAAGATTGTCATTTACCCCCTTGGTGGCCTTACAATCTTTAATGATTTATTAAATAGACCATTATATCAAGAGTTTATTATAGCTATTATGGGACCTATATATCAGATAATTATATATAAACTATGTATGAATATATATCCTAGTACTTTGCTTACAAATTATCATTATGCTTTATTAATGTTTAATTTACTACCAATATATCCATTAGATGGTTCTAAGATTTTAAATGTTATTTTAAATACTGTTTTTTCTTATTTTTATAGTCATATAATATCGATTGCTATTTCTATTATTGTTTTATCATTAAGTATTATATTTATCGTTATAAAGATGTATAGTGTGTTTTTAATCATTATTCTTTGTTTACTTTGGATAGATATCATTAAGGAAATTAAGATTCATAGACTACTTTTTAAACGTTTCTTATTAGAAAGATATTTATATAAATTAAAATTTAATAAAGTGAAAGTAATAACTAATATGAAGCAAATGAGAAAAAGTTATTATCATATTTTTAAAATAGGAAATAACATTTATGGAGAAGAAAAAAAATTGAGTGATATGTTTGACTTTTAGCGCTATTTATAGTATAATTCATAACTGTGTAGTACCTCGTACTGCAACCGCACGATAAAGGTTTTAAAACATTATGTTGCCTTAGTAGGCGAGTCTAAGATTAAATAAAGGAGGTAAATATGAAAGCTGTAATCGAAACAGGTGGAAAACAATACTACGTTGAAAAAGGAACTGTTCTTTATGTTGAAAAATTAGATGCTGAAGTTGGTTCTAAAGTAAAATTTGATAAAGTATTAATGGTTAACGGAGTAGTTGGAACACCTACTGTTAAAGGTGCATCAGTAACTGCTAAAGTTGAAAAACATGGTAAGAATAAAAAAGTATTAGTATATAAATACTTACCAAAGAAGAGATCTCATAAAATGCAAGGTCATCGTCAACCATATACTAAATTAGTAGTAGAAGCTATTAAAGAAAAATAATTATGATAAAAGTTACTGTAAAAAAAGATAATATCAAAATTACTGGACATGCTATGTATGATGAATATGGAAAAGATATTGTATGTGCAGCAGTAAGTAGTATAGTTATAACTACTGTAAATGGTATTATGAAATTAGATGATAGTTTAATTAATACTGATGATACTAATGGTAAAGTAGAAATTAAAATATTAAAACATACTAAAGAATGTGATATATTAATTAATAATATGTTAGATTTATTAGAGGAATTAAAAGAACAATATAAAAATAATATTAAAATAATAAAATAAGGAGGTGTATCCCCATGTTGAAATTAAATATCCAATTATTCGCACATAAGAAAGGACAAGGTTCTACTAAGAATGGTCGTGATTCAGAATCTAAAAGATTAGGTGCGAAAGCAGCAGACGGAGAATTTGTAACTGGAGGATCTATTATATATCGTCAACGTGGAACTAAAATATATCCTGGTAAAAATGTAGGAATTGGTAAAGATGATACTATATTTGCTAAAGTTGATGGATATGTTAAGTTTGAACGTTTAGGAAAAGATAAGAAACAAGCTAGTGTATATCCAACTAGATAAGTGTAAATAAAATGATAATCTTTTATAAGTTATCATTTTTTCTTTGGAAAAAAGTGATATAATTGTATTAGAATAAAGAGGGTGGTAACATGGAAATAGTTACAAATAATGCTGATTTATATTCTCTTATGGAAAATAAAGTAATAGGTAAGTTTAATTTAAGTAATACTAAGATATTATTTTCGGGAAGTAATAATATTTTGTGTTGTAAGGGCGAAATAAACTTAAATGATACAATCCTTCGTTTTGAAGGTAGTAACTCAGTTATATTTATTGATGATAATGACACACTTGAACTTAATATTAGAATTGATAGTTCTGGAGTATTTTACTTAGGTAAGAATAGCTGTTTAACTAGAACATCTCATGTTTATGTCACTGATAATAAAAATATAATAATTGGAAATGATTGTAATATATCATTTGGAAATTATTTAAAAACAGCTGATAAATATCCTATATATGATATAAGTACAAAAAAAAGAATTAATGAAGGGAAAAGCATTTTAATAGGCGATTATGTGTGGATAAAGCAGTCAACAACTATATTAGAAAATACAATTATCGGTTCTGGAAGCATTCTAAATTATAATAGTTTTGTTGATAATAAAACACTTACATCTAATTCAATCTATGGTGGTAATCCAATAAAAAGAATAAAGGAAGGAATTACTTATATTAACCCATCTAATAATTTATTAGAAGATAACATTAAAGAATTTGAAGAACATATCTATACAAAAGATAAAACAAGTATAAATTTTAAATCATTAGATAAAGATATATTAGAGTTAAAAACATCTGATGAAAAGCTTAAGTATCTTATTCTAAATATATCTAACAATAATAATAAAAATAGATTTTCTATAAATAAATAAGTTGTTATATGAAATTTCAAAAAATATGATATAATGAAAGAGGATAGGATGTGAAATAATGAAAGATGTTAATTTGTTAATAGGGAATGGTGTAGATGTAAATAGTTCTTTGGAATTGTTTGGTGATATGGATGCTTATAATGAAACATTGGAACAATTCTTAGAGGGTGTTAATGAAAAATTATCACAAATCAAAAAATATAAAGAAGCAGGGGATATGAAAAATTATTCTATTTTAGTTCATTCACTTAAGAGTGATGCTAGATATTTAGGGTTCACAGAACTTGCTAGACTTTCATATGAACATGAGTTAGCAAGTAAGGATAATAACATTAATGAAGTGTATGAAAAATATAATGATTTAATGTATGAAGCAAAAAGAATAATTGATTTAACTGAAGAATATTTAGGTGCCAGAGTTTCGGTTCCAGTTGCTGAAGAAGAAACTAAAGTTTCTGAGGTAAAAGATAAAACTATTTTAGTTGTTGATGATTCTGATCTTATTAGAACATTTATTAAAAGAATTTTTAATGATTCATATCAAGTATTAATTGCTCATGATGGTGAAGAAGCAATAAAAATAATAGAAAATAGTAATATCGATAATATAATTGGTATGTTACTTGATCTTAATATGCCAAATGTAGATGGATTTGCAGTTCTTGATTATTTGAAACAACATAATTTATTTGATGAAATACCAGTTTCAATTATAACTGGTGCAGATAGTAAAGATAATATTGAAAGAGCGTTTACATATCCTATAATCGATGTTCTTTCAAAACCATTTAATGAAGTTAATATAAAAAGAATCATTGAAAAAGCAATTTATATGAAAAGATAAATTGATAATTAGTAAATAGAAAGTATTATAATTGCTATTTTAGTAAAAAACAGTTAATACTTTCTTTTTTTTCTTATTTAAATCGTGTATAATACACATAGAAAGAGGTGATACCATGTTTGTAGATGAGGTAATACTTGATTTAAAAGCAGGTGATGGTGGCGATGGATGTATGGCTTTCCGTCGTGAAAAATATGTTGAAATGGGTGGTCCATTTGGTGGTAACGGTGGACATGGTAGTAACATTATTTTTAAAGTAGATAGTGGAATGAATACTTTACTTGATTTAAGACTTAGAAAAATCATTAAAGGTAAAAAAGGTGCTAATGGAGAAGGTAAAGGTAAACATGGTAGAAGTAGTGAGGATATAGTTGTTAAGGTTCCAGAGGGAACTGTTGTTACTGATTTAGAAACTGGTTTTATTATAGCTGATTTAACTAAACATGGACAGGAGGCTGTTGTCGCAACTGGTGGTCGTGGTGGTAGAGGTAATATTGCTTTTGCTACTAGATCTAATCCAGCTCCTTCTTTTGCTGAAAATGGTGAACCAGGTGAAGAAAAACGTGTAAAAGTTGAGTTAAAATTACTAGCTGATGTCGGATTAGTTGGCCTTCCTAGTGTTGGGAAGTCTACATTTATTTCTAGAATAAGTGCTTCTCGACCTAAGATAGCTGCTTATCATTTTACAACCTTAAGACCTAATCTAGGTGTTGTAAAGACAAAAGATAATCGTTCATTTGTAGTTGCTGATCTTCCAGGTTTAATTAAAGGTGCTTCTTTAGGAGAAGGTCTTGGAGATAAGTTCTTAAAACATATTGAAAGAACAAGAGTAATCGCGCATATTATTGATATGTCTGCTTTTGAAGGTAGAGATCCATATGAAGATTATGTAACTATTAATAAAGAATTAAAAGATTTTAATGAAAGTATTATGAATAAGCCACAAATAGTAATTGCTAATAAAATGGATTTACCTAATAGTAAAGAAAATCTTGAGGCATTTAAGAAAAAACTACCTGATGTTAAGGTTTATCCAATGTCAGGAGTAACAGGTGAGGGAATTGATGAAGTTTTAATTGAACTTGCTAATATGTTAGATAAAATTGAAAAGACCCCACTATATGAACCAGAAAAATTTGAAAGTCATATTCTTTATAAGTTTAAAGAGGAAAAACCATTTAGTATTTATAAAGAAAGTTCTGACACATGGGTAATAACAGGTAAAGAAGTAGAAAAATTACTTAAGATGACTAAGTTTTCAAGTGATGAATCAGCTTTAAGATTTGCTCGTAAACTTAGACGTATGGGAATAGATGATGAATTGAGAGAAAAAGGTGCCAAAGATGGTGATACAATTCGTATTCTAGATTTTGAATTTGAATATAAAGAATAAACTAATGTTAAAACATTAGTTTTTTTTAAAGGAAATAAGAAATATCTATTGTATATTATTTATGAGAAACAATAATACACTTTAGAATGGAGATAAAAATGAATGTTAATTTAAAAAAATATATAAATAAATATAATTTAGTTTTATGTTTTATAATTATCATGTTTGTACTAATGATAATTACATCTATTATAAATAGAAGGTTTATTAATAAAAGAGTAGTTAATAAGAAAGTAGTTACAACTTCTAATAATGAAGTAATAAAGAAGAAAAAGATTAATAAAGAAGATACTGAACAAAAAGAGGTAACAAAACCAAAAGTAGATATAAAAGGGGCAGTTAAAAATCCAGGTGTTTATGAAATGGATGTTGATAGTAGAGTAATTGATGTAATAAATAAAGCTGGAGGGTTACTTGAGACAGCTAATACTGAATATATTAATCTTAGTAAAAAGGTAACAGATGAGATGGTTATAATTATTTATACTAATAAGCAAATAAATACATTTAAATGGCAAGGTACACTAGAAATTAAAACTACTAATTATAATTGTCCAGATAATTTAAATGATGCTTGTATAGTCAAAAGTGATAGTAAAAAACAAACAGATACAACTAATAAAAATAGTTCTAGTAATAAAGAATCTAAGAGTACTAAGTCTAAAGAAACTAGTAATTATCCAATAAATATAAATACTGCATCTAAAGAAGAACTTATGAAACTTCCTAATGTAGGTGAGACAAAGGCTAATTCTATTATTGAATATCGTGATAATAATGGAAAATTTAATAGTATTGATGATATTAAGAATGTATCTGGAATAGGTGATTCAACTTTTGAAAAACTTAAACAATATATTACAGTTTAGTATTATATATATATTATTAATAGTATCATTGGGGTTTGTTATATATAAAAATAACAGTGAAATTAATTCTAAATATAATTTAAAAACTAATAAAATAACTGGGATTATAACTTCTTATAGTATTGATGGCAATAGATTAAAACTATATATAAAAGCACAAGAAAACTTATATGGTGTTTATTATATAAAGAGTAAGAATGAGAAAAAAGAATTATCTAAATTAAAACTGGGAAGTAAAATAATAATTAATGGCAGTTTTAGAGTGCCTACTAATAATAGTGTTTTTCATTTATTTAATTATAAATATTATTTACTTAGTAAGAAAATATATTATATTGTTGATATAGAATCTTATAGAATTGATCCTTCTAATATAAAATTTTATTATAAATTAAAAAATAATATTATTAAGTATATAAATAGATTTAATAGTAAAAAGTATTTAAAAACATTTGTGCTAGGGGATAATAGTGACATAGATTTAGAAATATCTAATAATTATAAAAATATTGGTATAAGTCATTTACTTGCGATAAGTGGTATGCATATAACGCTATTAAGTTCATTATTATTATTTACTTTGAATAAAATATCAAGGTATAAAAAAACTAATTACTTTTTAATATTTATAATATTATTTATTTATATGTTTCTAACAAATTTTTCTCCCTCTGTTATAAGAGCTGTTTTACTATTTTATGTATTAAGTATAAATAAGATATTTAAAATAGGAATATCTACAATAAATCTTTATTTA
>CAMNHZ010000011.1 GCA_946540075.1 uncultured Bacillota bacterium | reverse complement strand
CATTGCATATTCATCATTTTCCATTTGTAATAATATCTCTTTACCTTCTTGTAATGTGTTAGAGTTTCGTGTTAATAATCTACCTAATTCAAAGTTATTTACCATATCATTAGGTTCTAATCTATGAATACCTCTAAGTATTGCTACTGCTTCACTATATTTATTTTCCTTTAGAAATTCTTTTGCTTTTAAAAAGAATTTATAATTAACATCATTCATATAATCAACCCCCTCATATGTCAGCATATGATACCACATTTTAACTATACATGCAAATTAATTTTATAAAAAAAATAGATTAATATTAATCATCTTTTCATAATAAATGGTCTTAAAACAAGTAATAAATAAAATATAATTTATAAATTTAACATACTTGTTATCTTCTTCGATCTATATTATTATCTAAATACATTTTTGCTTTATAAATTTGTAATTTTTTATCGGCTATTTCATATAAATTTTCTATATTAGCACCTTCATATGTTTCTGCCACACCATAGTTAATAGCTAAAACAGTTTCTAGATCGGTATCAATATTTATATTATTTACTTCTTGATTTGCAAATTTTAAAATATTTTCAACTTCTTCTGTACTCTTATTTAAAGAAATTATTGAAAACTCATCTCCACCGATTCTAAAAACAGTATCTCCTGTAGGCATTCCATTTATATTTGTTTTTGGAAAATATTTTCTTAAAATTTGTGCCGTTTTTTCTATATATGTATCTCCAGCATTGTGATTTATATTATCATTTACATATTTAAGTCTGAATAAATCTATTAAGGCATATGTAACATGCATTATTCCATCATTAGTTTCAATTTTCTTAATCTTTTTATTATAATATGTTCTATTTTTTAATTTTGTTAACCCGTCTTCATAACTTAATTTCTTTAATTTATTATATTGTTCGTTTCTAGTCAAAACAATATTAAAACATTCTAATATATTATTCATAAATTCATCATATGATTCATCATGTTTTAATTTATTATTTATAATATACACGATATACTTACTACAATTTTCACAATTAACAGGCATAAAACTTACATTTTTTTTACCATCAATAAGTTCAATATCTAATCTTTTACTTTTATCATTTTCTTTCTTCTTATAAATTTCAAAGATTAAATCTGCTTCTAAATCATAGAATTTATCATTATAACGATACTGTTCCTTTAAAACTGATTTAACACAATTATAATCATTATTTTCTATCTTATATAATTTAATACAATCGCAATCCATCAATTCTCGAATTCCTTCCAGAGTTTTTTCTAATCCACGACGAGGATTTTTTTCCTTCAAAACATCTATTAACAATTTATACAGTTGATAATAATCTGATTCATTTTTTATATTCACTTTATCATTTGTTATATTTTCCACGCATATCACCTCATTCCTTTAAGCAATTTAGTAACATTATTATGCACATAATTTAAAATAATGTAAAACTAAGAATTATTCTTTTTTTCTAATACTTTTACTTTATTTCTATTTGTTTTTTCTATCTTATCGATTTGTTTTTTATTTTCTTTCAATGATTCTTGTTTCATCATGATTTCTTTTTCTACTAAATCTAATTTATCAAGTATTTCTTTATAATCTGGAGATTTAGCAAGATCATCTTGAAACTTTTCTATAAATTCTTTCTTTAGTGTTGCGGTTTGTTTTAAAGAATCAGTATATAATTTTTGAATAACAGCTATAGTGGATTTTTGTTTTACTATCTCATTAACTATATCACTATACTTATAGTAAAGTACTCTTCTTTTATTTAATTTAATAGCATTTCTTAATCCTCTTATACCATTATTTATTAAGACTGCACCTAAAACTGTACCAACAATACGATTTTTAAATTTACGAATAATTGTAAAACCAATAGTCAACTTAGAAAAATTAAAAAACATTTTCGATACGCCTCTAAAATGTACTCTTTGTTTATTCTTTATTTTAGCTTTATCAACACGTTTTTTTAATAGTTCTATTTCTTTATTTTGTTTTTCGACCATACTATTTATTTGTTTTTCAGTTTGTACGAGTTCATTTAATTCAGAATTATTCTTTGCTTCTTGTTCTTTTCTTATGCGTTCTTTCTCTTGTTTTTCTTTATCACTTAATTCTTTTTTTAATACACGAGCATCAGCTTTTAGTACTAAGGTATCATTCTTTAATTTGTTATTTTCAAAAGCAATTTGCTGGACTATTGTTTTAGATAAAAACATTGTATCTGGTAAAATCTTTTCTATATCTTCTTTTATACCAGATGATAATTCGTCGATTACATCAAAATTCATATCATATTTCTTTGATACTTTTTCATTGAAAGATAGTATTTCTTTTATCTTTTTTTGTATTTCAACTATTTTTTCTTGATATTTATGAAGAACATTTGGATCATGTTCATCTTTACATAGTTGTTTTAATGAATATAATTCTTTCTTAAGTTCACTAACATTATTATTATATTCTTCTAATTTAGTTTTTACTTCTTCACTTTTTTGACGATTCTTTTTTATTAATTCAGCTCTACCTTTTAAAACTTTTATATTATCTCTAGTATTATCAAGTTTTTTCTGATAAGCATCTCTTTTTCTAGAACTAACTTCTAGTTTTATCTTATCTACTAACCATGATTCTTTCTTTTCTAATTGTCTTATTTCATATAGTATTTCATCTAATTCAATCAATTCCTCGATTGGCTTTTCAGTAGGCTTAGCTGTCAATGTTTTTTCTAATAGAGCTAGAATTAATCCAAGAGATATTTTCCCAAAAATTCTTGCTTTTTTAGTCTTTTTATATTGATTATAATATATAATTTCTTCTTCTTTTCTTTTATTTTCTTCTTCTATTTTTTTCTTACGAAATATTTTATAAAATAAATTAATTATCCATTCTATTATTTTTTTCATAAACTCACTAACCAATCCACATTATTATCTTAGTAATATTATAGCACAAATCAAATTCAATTTATATAATTTCTATATCTTACCAAATCTATTAAATGGAAATAGTGCGAAATCTGTTTTTCCACTTATTTCTTTTTTAGATATTAAACCAATAATTCTACTATCTGCAGAATTAGCTCTATTATCTCCTAAAACAAAGTAATATCCTTTTGGTATAGTACTATCTAATTTATAATCTTCAGTTATAGTTCCTTTAACTAAGAAAGGTTCTTTATAATAAGTACCATTTATATATAGTTTATTATTTTTGTATAAGATTTTGTCTCCTGGTAATCCAATAACTCTTTTAATTATTTTTTCACCATTTATATCAATTACAACAATGTCAAACCTCTTAATATTCTTATCATATTTTTTTAATATTAAAATTTCTCTATTTTGTAGAGTATTATCCATAGAATGACCACTTACTTTTATTGGTGTAACTAAAAAAGTTCTTATCAATAGTACTAAAACTATTATGATTAAATATGGATATAATTCTTTAATCATAGGTATAACCTTCTTATTCATTTTGTTTCCTCCACTATTGAAAAAAATAAGACTTTATGCCTTATTAGTTTCTTTCTTTTATTTTTGGTTGTCCAACGATGCTTCTTAAATATCCTAATTTAGCACGTCTTACTTTACCTTTACGTACAACTTTAATAGAATCAATAATTGGTGAATTCATTGGTATAGTTCTTTCAACACCTACTCCACCAGAGATTTTACGTACTGTAAAAGTTTTACTAATACCGCTACCTTTAATAGCCATTACGATACCTTCAAATGCTTGAACTCTTTCCTTGTTACCTTCTTTAATTTTGATTCCAACATTAATTGTGTCACCAACTCTAAATTCAGGTATATCATTACGGATTTGTTTAGCTGTAATCTTATCAATTACGTTCACAATGTCACTCTCCTTTACTTTCCCCATGATCATAGAACAATCCCAGCGGATCACACGAATAAGATTATAACATATTAATTCATATAAATCAAGTTATTATAACCTATTATATTACCTACTTTTTCCATGTTCTTCTTGTAAAGACATACTATACTGATTAATATAGTATTCTTTAACTTTTAATTCATGTTCGATTAAACCAATCTTCTTTAATAGTTGTTCAACATATTTTTTATCTAAATATTTTTTATAATTATTTTTAATTACTGAACGATATTTTTCTAAATCATTTAGTGCGAACCTTATAGTTGTTCCACTATCATCTTCACTATCATCCATTATATTAACAATATACTGTAAATATAGATCTAACTTTCTTTTTATCTTCTTCTTTAATACTGTTTGTATGAAACTACGATTTACTAACATCATTCTGTTTACTTCTACACCCGAATAATAAACATTATTACGAGGTTTCACAGAAAAACCAACCAATTTTTTCTCATCTAAAGAGATTTTTTTTCTATCATATTTATTCTTTATGATTTTATAATGTCTTTTATTATTTTTCATTATATCATCTCTTTTCTAATAAATCTGGCCTTCTAGCTTGTGTTCTTTTTATTTGTTCATTATGTCGCCACTCATTTATATTTTTATGATGACCAGAAAGAAGTACCTCTGGTACCTTCATACCTCTAAAATCAACTGGTTTTGTATAAACTGGATAATCTAATAATTCATCATTAAATGACTCCAATTCATATGATTCTTTCGTAATAACACCATCTAATAATCTAACAATACTATCAGTTATAACCATACTAGGTATTTCTCCCCCAGTTAGAACATAATCACCAATACTAATCTCAATATCAGCAAGTGAACGTATACGTTCATCAAAACCTTCATAATGTCCACATATTATAATTATATGTTTTTTATCCTTTAAAGTATAAGCCATCTTTTGATTATATTTTTCACCTTGAGGTGTCATAAGTATTACATAACTATCATCTGTTTTTAAACTCTCTACAGCATCAAATATAGGTTGTGGCATAAGAACCATTCCACGTCCTCCACCAAAACCATAATCATCAACTTTTTTGTGTTTATTAGTAGAATAATCTCTTATATTATAAACATTTATTTCAACTTGATTTTTATCTCGAGCTCTTTTAATAATTGATTCATTTAAAAAACCATCAAACATATTAGGAAATAGAGTTAAAATATCAATCTTCATCAAATAATCCCTTCATTTCTTTAATATATATTTTCTTGTCTTCTAAATCAATCTTTTCAATAAACTCATCTACAAAAGGAACCATATGATTATTACCATTATCTTCAATAAACAATATATCATGAGCCTTATTCTTTAATATGTTCTTTACAATTCCTTTATTTTCATTATTACTAATAACACTAAGTCCAATAATATCTTCATTAAAATAACCATCTATCTTAATATCATCTCTATTTATATATACAGAATCACCTTTATACATAATTACATCATTTATATTATTTAAGCCTTCTAATGTAACCATATCATAATTTTTATGTTTACGATAAGTATTAATAACTTCTACATTGTGAAATCTTCCTATATATAGTTTCATTCCTTTTTTAAAAACTTCTTTTTTATACTTAAAATCACTTATAATTCGAAGTTCACCTTTAATACCATGAGTATTTACTATATCCCCTATATATATTAGTTTCATAATCCACCTACTTATCTAATTGATATAAAATTATACTTGTTGCAACCCCTACATTTAAACTTTCACATTCACTATTCATATCAATATATAAATATTCATCACACATATCCAGTATATTCTTACGAACCCCATTTCCTTCGTTACCCATTATTATAGCAAACTTAGATATTTTTTCAATAGTCTTTAGACTTTTTCCACCATTAACTTTAGTACCGAATATTTTATATGATTTATCTTTTAAATCCGTTAAAACTTCTTCTAAATCTTTAACTATAATATTTACTTTAAATAACATTCCTTGTGTAGCACGTATTACTTTAGGATTATATAAATCTACTGAATCTTTACTCAATATAATTGTTGTTACATTAAATGCAACCGCACTCCTTATAATAGTACCAAGATTACCAGGATCTTGAATACCATCTAATACTACAATTCTATCACCATAAACATTACTATCTGTTTTCTTCTTACATAGTCCGAGTACATTTGGTGGTGTATCAAGACTACTTATATATTTAAGTACATTATTACTAACATACATTGTATCAACATCAATATTAAGAGTAGTTCCATCCAATAATATTAATTTTTCTAAAATATTATTCTTATATGCCTCTAAAACTAAATGTTCTCCCTCTACTAAAAAATATTGTGTTTTATCACGATACTTTTTAGTGCTTAGTTTTTTTAAATCTTTTATTTTCTTATTATCGATTGAAGTGTATAACATAGATAACACCTTCCTCATAAAAATTATACCATATATTATAACTTAATAATTAAAAAAACTTCAATTAAATGAAGTTTTAATTACAAACATATCCGTTTTTTTTCAAATTAGATATATAATCACTTGTATTCATATTTTTACTATAATTTAGTTTTACATTATTAGGATTAATACTAGAATCAGCAAATTCAGAAGTAACTATTTTTTTAGTATCATAATTCTTTGTTAATTCATAACTTTTATCACTATCGTTATCAGATATAGTGATTCCTGTAAATATTGAATAATTAAGTTTTTCTTTTAATAAGTCATTTTTTCTACTTTCATATGTAGAACGTGCTGAATCATTTTGATAACTTATAGATTTCTTTTCAATAACATTTAATAAAGTTTCATCTTTTAAATAAAACTCAATTGTTTCACTACTTCTAATTTCATCTTTCTCAACAGCTAACGCACATGTAACAACAGATTGAGTACTATTTACTTTAGTATTATTTGTATTTTGTACTTCAATTTCATCTGTTTTTTCTGTAGTATCATTTGTTTTATCAACATTCGTTTTTGCGATAGTAATAAAAACTAAGAAAGCACTTAATACAACAATTCCTAATCCAGCTAAAATTATATTCATCTTTTTCATTTACATATCCCCTATTCTTTTATTTATTATAACACATTTTTTTAAAATTAAAAAGGATGAATTTTCATCCTTATGCACGAGATACATATTTACCATCTTTAGTTGAAATAACTATAACTTCATCTTGATCAATAAATAGTGGAACTCTTACATTTAAACCTGTTTCAAGTACTGCATCTTTAGTTGCATTATTAGTTGTATTTCCTTTTACAGCTGGTTCAGTACTAGTAACTTTCATTTCAATTTTTTCAGGTAGTGAAATACCTAGTAATTCACCTTTATAAAAAGTTAAATCAACATCTAAACCATCTTTTAAATATAAAGCATCATCTCCAAGTTGATCTTTAGTAATTTCAACTTGTTCGTATGTTTCCATATTCATGAAATTATATACATCTCCTGTTGAATATAAGAATTGCATACCACGTTTTTCAATCATAGCTTTTTCTAGTTTAATATTTGTATTAAAAGTTTTTTCGATAGTTGCACCTGTTCTTAGGTTTTTTATCTTAGTACGAACGAATGCAGGACCTTTACCTGGTTTAACGTGTAAAAACTCAATTACTTGATATATGTTTCCTTCAAGAACAAAAGTCATTCCATTTTTTATATCATTAATGTTAAACATCAAATTACCTCCTCTCAGCAAAAAATAAGGTTATTTATTATTCCTTATTTTATTTCTTTTCTCTATGAACAGTAGTTTTTTTACAATGATTACAATATTTATTTAATTCTAAACGTTCAGTCGTATTTCTTTTATTTTTTTGTGTACGATAATTTTCATTTTTACATTCTGTACATTGAAGAGTTATTAATTCTCTATTTTCACCTTTTTTAGCCATTATATTCCCTCCTTCATTACATCTTGTTATATTATATCAGATAAATAATATTTTTCAAACATTTTTTACTATTTATTATATAATTCAAAGTATTTTTCTGAAACAGCTTTAGCTATTCTTCTATTTACGCTAGTTTGATATGTTGTACCACTCTTATAATTATATATATCTGGTGAAATAACTGTAAAAGTTACTGTTGGATTATCACTAGGAGCATAAGCAACAAATGTATTTGTAACTGTTTCAGTATCTATCTTACCATCATTATTTGTATCAACGAAACTCTCACTAGTACCTGTTTTTCCTGCTGGTTTATATTTTAAATCAATATAACCTATTCCTGTTCCACCATAATCTAATACTTTTTCAAAGCCTTTTTTTACTCTATCTAAATATTCATCTTTAGTATTTAATTTATTTAATACCTTAGGTTTTACTTCACTATATAGATTTGTTAAATCATTACTATTAGAAGAATATACACTATTTAATAAATGTGGTTGCATTCTATATCCAGAAGATGCAATGGTACCTATATATTGTGATAATTGAATTGGTGTATATGTATCATATTGTCCAATTGCGAAATCCAAAAGATGTCCAGCCACTTCACTTCCACCTTTATATCCTAAACTTTCAACTGGTAAATCAATTCCTGTTTTTACACCTAATCCAAATTCAGCAAAAGTATTTCTATAAGTCATAAATGCACTTTTATCTATAACTAATGGTTTATTATATACATAGTTTGCTTTTGCAACTTTAAGTGCGGTTCTAAACTGATATGTATTACTAGATAATTTTAGAGCGGTTATATCATCTAAGTTTCCTAAATATTTCCATGAACATTTAGGTGGTGTAGCTGCTATTTTAATGCAGGAATCATTTCTTCTTTCGCCTATAGTTAGAGCTCCAGTATTATAACCTACTATATTAGATGCACCCTTTACTACTGACCCTACAACTACTGGTGATGTTGTAATACCTGGAGTATAATCATATATCTTATAACCACCATCTTGTTTTACTATTTGTCTTCCTGCCATAGTAAGTATCGCACCTGTTTTTGGATCAGATATAATAACAAATGAACGATTATAATACTCAGTATTAGGTTCATCTTTTGCTTTACGCATCTCTTGATCAATAATTTCTTCAACAGCTTTTTGAAGTTCTATATCAATAGTTAAAACAATATCATTCCCTCTAGTACCTTTTTCTACTAAAGTATTACTTCCATCACTATTAGTTTTATATTTATTTTTAGTACCTCTAAGTATATCTTCATATTGATACTCTAAATAACTAGTACCAACTCTATCATTCAAACTATATCCTTTAGAAGTATAATAATCTTTAAGTTCATAAGGTATTCCATTTTCAGTTGTTGATACACTTCCTAAAATAGCTTTAAATGTATCTCCGTATGGATATGTTCTATCCCAATCAAGTCTAGTATTAAAGCCAACTAAATTATGCGAATTTTCTGATATTTCAGCATATTCTTCATCTGTTATATTCTCTCTTTTTATTATCTTCTCTGATTTAGAATAACCTTTATTCATAAGATAATATATATAAGCCGCTTCTTTATCATGATCATTATATTTCTTTAAGTCATCACTTGTTATACGTTTTAATTGTAATTTCTTTATATCATCAGCATCTAATTTTCTTTGTGATAATTTCTTCCATTCTTCCTTTGTTATCTTATTACGAGCTTTAGAACTATTGTTTAAAATCCAAAACTCTTTTAACGAAGTATTACTCAATTTAGAAAAATCAACATCAATAATATCTGCCACTTTATAAGCAAGTTCAATCTCTTTTTTAGTAGTATTCTTTGAATTTTTTTGATAATAAATAACTTTAGTAGGAACATTATCTACTATCAATCGATGATTTCGATCATAAATTCTTCCACGAGGAGCTGTTGATCCTTCAATAAGTTTATCAACTTGAGCACGAACTTTTGATAAATAATATTCACTTTTTATTACTTGAAGATAAAATAAACGAGTAAATAATAATCCCATTATCATAACTATTAATACTGTAAGTATATTATATCTTTTATTAGCTATATCTTTTATATCACGATTAACCCTGTAATAACTATATTTAAAATTACTTTGAGGTTTAATTCTTCGATGATAATTTAAAGTTTTTCTTCTCATTAAGCTCCTCCTTTCATTAAATTCCTATTTAATCATATAATTAAATGAGGTGTTATATGCATAAATATATTATTAAACATTATATAGATAAACTACGTTTAATTGATGTAAAAAATTTTATATCTGATAATAATTATAATGTTACCGACGATGAACTTCATATAATCTATAATACAATCAAAAATGATTGGTATAAATTATTATATGGTGATTATAAATCAGTATTTAATAAGATTAAAAGTCATTTTAATAAAGATACTTATAATAATATGATTGAGTTATATCATTATTATAAGAACAAATATAAATCTTATTTATAATATGCACAAATTTCATCAATTAAATGTGTATTAAACTTCTTATTTTTTATCATTTCTATTTCAAATTTATATGGTGGATTCTTATCTTTTCCATCATATGATGATACATATGGTGTTTCTAAAATCTTAGGTACTTTCTCTAATCGTTTATTATAAACGATTTTCATCAATGTATCAAACCCTATTTTTCCTAAGCCAAAATTCTCATGTCTATCCTTTCGTGAACCACATGAGTTTTTACTATCATTTATGTGAATGCACCCTATCTTATTTAATCCAATCTTCTTATCAAAATCATCTAAATAGTCATCAAAATTATTTAAATCATATCCTGCATCATTTAAATGACAAGTATCTAAACAAACCATTAGTTTATCATTTAACTTAACATGATCAATTATATATTTTATATCCTCAATTGTAGAACCAATTTCTGTACCTTTACCAGCCATTGTTTCCAAGCAAATAAAAACACTCTGTTCTTTAGTTAAAACTCTATTTAAACCTTCAACAATATTATTTAAACCCTCTTCTTTTGTTAAAGTAACATGACTACCAGGGTGTAAAACTAACTTTGTCATTCCCATTTCTTCACAGCGTTTAATTTCTTCTTTTAAAAAGTTTATAGCAAAATCAAAATTTTTAACATTATTTGCAAGATTGATTATATAAGGCGCATGAACTATTACATTAGAAGGATTAATACCTGTTTCCTTCATTATTGAATAAGCTTCTTCTACTCTACTTTCACTTATTGGAGTTCTTCTAGTATTCTGTGGCGCTCCAGTATAAAACATAAATGTATTTTCACCAAAACTAAGAGCCTCATTTACACTCCCAAGAAGTCCACTAGTCGCTTTATATGATACATGTGATCCAATAATTAACTTCTCCATAAACTACCTCATTTCATACGTCATAAATAAATTATAACATTAACTAATTTTAAAAAAAAGAAAATCTAATGTTTTTTTAGATTTTCTTTTAATTTTTACTACTTTTTTTGTGATTAAATACAAATAATTTTGAAAAAACATAATTTAGTATTATAACAATAATTTGAACTACTACTTTTGCGAACATATCATTAAACTTTATGATTGACACTAAATAATACATAAATGAAAGTTCAATAATTAATGTTATTACACGATATTTATAAAAACTATAAATTTCACTTAAAATATGATTGTTTCTTTTACTTTTAAATACTAATAATTTATTAGTAACAAAAGCAAACAATACCGATATTATCCAAGATAAAGATGTACTTATTAAATATGAAATATGAAACTGTTTAGCAAATAACCAATAAGTTATAATACTAACTAAAGTTGTTAATACTCCAAATATTAAATACATAATTATTTCTTCATATTTTAAATAAATATTAACCAAATAATTATTAATCTTTTCAATTTTACAAATATATATAATTCCTAAAATCAATGAAATAATAGAAACTATAATACCTATTTTAATACCGCTTAAATGATAAGTACATTCAATAGTATGCTTTCCTGGTTTTAGTTTAACACCTATAAATGTTCCATATAATGGATAAGTTTTTACTTTCTTACCATCAACTTTTACATCCCATCCTTTTTCATATGGTATTGATAAAAATAACATATTTTTATCTTTTGTCGCAGTAACCGTACCCTTTATATTTGTATTACTAAACTTAGTTAGTTCTAATTGATTATTTTTAAGTTCATCAATATTTTTCTTTAATACATCTTTATTAAGATGATATACAAACGCAATTGTTTTAAGTTTTACCTTATCAATTAAAACACGTATCTTTATCGTTTCTCCTTGTTTAAAATCATTCTTTAAATAAATCGCACTAGAATGAATAACATCTCCACTAGAAACAACCTTTCCATTGGCAAATACTTGAACTTTTGCATCTGCTTCATCTTGATTTAATGGTTCCACATAAAATCTTATATAATAATCTTCTTTCTGATTATTTATAAATTCATATTCATATATATTAGTATCACCATTCTTTTTAACAAAACCAATTTTATTTTTATGTTTTACTTTATGATTTATATATAAATTCTCATTAGAATTATTCATACTCTTTAACATTATATTTTGTAAAATAAAACTATTAAATCTTTTTCCATCAATTATCATTTGAAGATAATTATTAACTTTATCAGATACCATATACCCTAAATTAAGAGAATATGGGTTCTCATATACTTTAACTTTTTTAGTTCCATAACCATATAAATAGTTATCAAATGAAGAATAATCAAATTCATCAATTTTTTTATATAAATCAAATGAACCATTCCTTAAAAGAACATATTTTATACCTAAGATAGAATCTATATAAGGAGTTAATGTTGGTGCATAACTTATATTATTAGTTATTGCCGTTTGACCTATATTTTTGAAGAAAGATAAGGTATGAACAGATGTACCTGATAAGAATGTTGATACTCCATTATAATTATATAAAAGATTATCATTACTTGTATATGCCAAATCCTTCTCAATACGATAGAAATCATTTCCTGTCCTCTTATACTTATCAATTCTTTTAACAACTATATTTTTAAAATCAGTATCTTGTTTAGCTAACATCCATGAATTTTCTCTTAGTGATAATGATATATTTAAAAATAATTCTAAAATAGTTAGTATAAATAGTGAGAATAAAACTTTATTAAAATATACTTTATACTCTTTATTATTTAAAATATATAATATCAATATATATATTAGATAAATTACATTAGAAACAATTAAATATATTATTTTTAAATTTGTTTTTTCAAAGAAGAATATAAGAATACTAAGAATTGGTAAAACTAAGGCAAGATACTTAAATACTTTATTATTAATACTATTTATATTTTTTAAAGATTTATATGACCATATCAATATAAAGAATATAAGAATAAAACTATATCTTTGATTATAACAAAGAGGTACGTTAAAACCATGCCAAATATAATTAAGGATATTAAATCTAAAGCTTATTATAAATATTAATATAACTAATAATGAAGCTATTTTTTCTTTTATTTCTATCTTATTATTTATAAAGTATAGTATTAATAGTGGTATCATAACTACACCACAATATATTAATGGATGATGATGATTTAATATCCCATTTACATTTTGATATCCAATAGTCATTCTACTAATAATAATGAGTAAATTCCAACTAAATCTTGGATTAATTTTAAATATATTAACGCCTCCTTTTGATGAAGACATTATACTAACAAAAGCTGGATATACGATAAAGAAAGTAGCTAAACCTGAAAATAATGATGTTAAACTAAACGTTATTATACTTTTTAATACATTCTTTTTATCTTTATGATAATCTTTATTTATGATTAATTCATACATAAAATATATAACTGATCCAATACAAATCATAAATCCAATGTAGAAATTAGTAATTACTGTATAAAAAAGTGCGATAGCATAATACAAAGGATTATTATTCTTTAATATTTTTTCAATGCCTATAAATACTAATGGTAACATATAAATACCATCTAACCACATAACATGGAAATAATATCCTATAACATAACCAGATAATGCATATGCAGTTGAAAACATCAAGTATATCCATTTATTTTTTTCATTAAATTTATAATCAAAATATTTATACATTGTAAATCCTGAAGTACTGATCTTTAATAATATAATTATTAAAGTTGCCATGTATATTTTTTCTTTTGCAAAAAATAACAAAATAAGATTAAAAGGACTTATCAAATAGTAACAAAAGTTTCCTATCATTGTTCCACCAATACTATAATTAAATGAATACGAAATATTATTTTTTCCACTCATTACATCTTTTAAATATCCAAATAAAGATTGATATTGAGCCAGTAAGTCACTAATCATAAATGTTTTTTTAACAACTATTAACATTTCTAAAGATATTAATGTGACTATGAAAAACAATAGTGGAATAAAAAACGATAATAATTCCATTTTATATTTTTTCATAAAGTTTAACATAAACATTACTCCCTTGTAAAAAAATTATATCATACCAATAATAAAAAAAGCAATTTAGAAATCTTAAATTGCTTTTTTATTAATAAACATTCTTAAACTATTAAGAAGCTTTCTTTGTTAATTTACCATTAGCATCTACAGACCAACTGAATCCGTTAACAGTAATATAACCACCAGTTACAGCTCCACTAGTAATAGTAAGGCTTACGTTTTGTGGTTTAGTACCTTTTACTGAAATTGTTGAATCAGTAACAGTAGTTGGTAATGTTGAATCTGGATTAGCATATAATCCTTCAACCATACTCTTTTCTACTGCATCAATATAACCGTATGCTGCATCTTTAGAAGCATTTTCTCTTGCATTATTAATTACGTTCATAATTAATGGTGTAGCAATTAATGCGATTACAGCTAAGATTACGATTACTGCAAGTAATTCGATAAGTGTAAACCCTTTATTATTGTTTTTCATTCAAATTCCCTCCTCTATGTTTACATGATAAGTGTAACATAAAAAAAAGTTTTAGTCAACAAATTTTAATAATACTTTACACATAAGAAAAATAGTCTTATTTTTTAAGACTATTTTTGTGTCAATATATACTTTCTTAATTCTTTATAGTCATCTAAACTATAATCATCAGTATTTTCACCATGAATAAATTTTTGATACATTTCTTTAATATTAGTTTTCTTGATAACTGGTTTATTTTCCTTTATCTCAGTATTAAGAAATGTTTCTTCAAGTGGAGTTTCTTTATCAATATTATCAATAACTAATTTATCATTAACATCATTGATAATTGGTTCAGCAGGAATGTTTAAAGCTTTAACAATTCCTTCACTCCAGTTAAATTCAATAATTTCTTTATTAGGATCATATACTTTTTGTTTTGGTGTAATATCTTTTTCTGTAGTTAAAGTAACAGATGAAGTAGAATCTTTTGCTTCTGAAGCAATTATATTCTCACTTACTGTATTCATTTCTTGATTATCTAATTGGTAAGTATTTAATCTTTCATTAGTTACTTCAGCATATTGTGGTTGTTCTTCTAATTTTGTATTATTATCATTGATAATTTCATCAGTTGGAATATTATACTCTTCTGCTTTATTAGAATCTATATGTTGTGGTTTTAATAAGAAATCCATAATATTTTCTTTCTTACTATCATAATTAAATGTATCTTTAAATTTAGATTCATTAACTATATTAGGAACTACATTAGGTGTGGCAGTAGGTTTTACATAATTATCATTATAAATAGGTTCTACTGGAGCAACTATAATAGGTTTTTCCTTTGTTTTAATATTAATCTCTGGTTTAAAAGTTTTAACTGCTGCTAAAACATTATTAAGTTTATTAAACATTGGTTGGTAACTTACTGTATTTTCTAAAACTGTTTCTTTTTCTGTTTCTTTTAATGCATCATATTCATTTGATAATACAGAATAAGTTAACGCATTAATTATAGCTCTTGTAATTAGAATACCCATCCATAATGTGAATACTAACATACTAAGTTCTAACATACCAATCATAGTTCTATTATTTATAAACTTAAGCTCATTAGTTAAATTTACTTTATTATTAGATAAATAACTTAAGATATTAATACATATTATTTGAATTAATGTAAATCCAGTAAAGTTAATATATTTTGTAATTTTATCAACATCTTTTTTTCCTATACTGTATATTACTATTACGTGACTAATAACTAGGGTGATCATATATATAGCACCAGTTGGAAAATAGAATAAGTAAAACATTCTTTCGATAAACATATCTATTAGATTAAATAATGAGTTTTTAAATATAAATCCACATATTATTATAATTAAAGAATATGCAAGATAACTATATTTACGTCCTTTATTATTTAACATATATACAATTACCATTAAAATGATAGATAATAACATAAGCATTACTGTCATTCCATTAAAGTTAGATATTAACTTAGATAATTTTTCGATAAATGTTAATTCTGCCATTGTAATCACCCTCCTTTATATTATTAGTAATTTGATTTATTAATAAGATTTGCTATATAAATTGTTTGTTTATCATTTCTGTTATAAGTACATGTAACTAACGTAAGTGTAGTTTCATTGTAACTTCTGTAAACAGATACTGTTCCAGTTTTTTTAACATCATAGATATCAACAATTTTATAAGTATATTTTGTGTTTCTATAATAGATTGTTACTGTATCTCCTTTACCTAATCTGTATAGATCTTTGAAATAAGCAATTGATCCTGTTCCTGAGTGAGCAGCTAGAATAAAGTTTCCTTTGTCAACATCAGGATATACACTTGTTGGTAAAATAGTTACATTTTTAGATATAGTATTATTTGGAGAACCAAATGGTGCGAATCCACGTTTTAATCCAATCTTTGGTATCTCAATATATCCTACATAATAATCACTTGTAGTTTCGGATTTAGTTTCTTCTTTCGTTTCAGTAGTTTCAGTAGTTTCTTCTTTCTTTTCATCTATTTTTTCTGGTTGATATTGTTTTACTTCCTTACTACTAAAATATATCTTATTATTGATTGTATCCCAAGCATGAATTTTCTTTGTACTAAAGTAATCAAGGTTAACAATCAATAAAGCTATGATAAGAAAAAGGAAGCCAATTTTTATATACTGGCTTCGCTTTTCTAAACTATTGTTCTTTCTTTGCATTCCAGTATACCATACTTATTCCGAAACATCCTAGTAAAGTTGCTATGATGTATGTAAATAATCCTGGGTGGAAACCGGTATCTGGTGCAGGTGTAAGTGGTGTATTATACATAAGTGCAGATTGTACCTCTCCAGTTTCTTTAATTTCAAATTGTACAGCTTCTTTACTTAATACATAACCTTCTGGGGCTACTTCCTCTACTAACTTATATTTACCAACTTTTAATTTTTCTATTCTCTTTGGTTTATCAGATGAAGTCCATTCGGCAATTAGGTTACCTGCTTCATCATATATTTTTAATTTTGCCCCTGGTAATTCTTTTTTATTTGTAACGTCTTGTTTACTAATATCAATTTTAGTAAAGTCATCAATCATTACAACTGTTGTGATTTCACCAGTTTCTTTTACAGTAAATTTTACTGATTCTGCTCTAACGTATCCGTCTGGAGCAGTTTCTTCAACTAGTGTGTAATCTCCAACTTTTAATTTTTCTATTCTTTTTGGTTTATCTGTAGATACCCATTCAGCAACTACTTTTCCATTTGCATCTATTATTTTTAATTTAGCTCCTGGTAATTCAGCTCCTGTTGCGATATCTCTTTTACTTATATCAATTTTTGTATAATCGTCTACCATTTTAACTGGTGTAACTTGATTATTCTTAACTGTAAATGTTATATTACTTGCTCTAACATATCCGTCTGGAGCAATTTCTTCAGTTAATGTATATGTACCTTCTGGTAAGTTCTTAACTACATGTTTTTGATTTGTAGAAATCCATGAATCAACAACTCCACCATTACTATTTTTAATAGTTAACTTAGCTCCTGGTAATTCAGCTCCTGTTGTAATATCAGTTTTACTAATTTCAGCACGTCCAGATGTTAAAGTGAAATCTAAACTATTACCAAAATTATTATCTGTAACAACTAATTTAGAATAAACTAAGCTTTGTGCTGCAGCATTACTTACTGGTACATACTTAGCAGCTCTTGCAATAGTTCCTGTTCCTGACATAGTAATTTTTACATTTGCTGATAAAGCATTTAATGTACTAGTTGGAACTTTTACATAGAATGTATCTCCATTTTTGAAACTTGATTTTACATTACCATTTCCATCAACTAATACAGTACCTTGTGGCCCTGAAGCAACTGATACTTTTAATGATTTAATAGTTCCAGTTGTTTTTACAGTTATTGGACTTGATATAAAGTAAGTACGATTACTAGCTAATGTCATTACTTTAGATGAAGTACTAATACTTCCTGTTGGAGTAACATAAGGTGTTTTTCTAGCAGCTAAAGCTCCTTCAACAAGTTTTTTCATATAAGGTCTTAATTTATGTGGGTCGCTACCATTTTTTTTAAATGCAGCTGTCATTTGACCTTTCTTACTATCTGATACTCCATTAATACGATCGATATACCAGTGCATAGCACCTTGAGTAATATAGTGATCATATTTCTTATTTCCTGTAAATTTCTTATTAGGATATCCGTTAGCAATAATATATGCATATCCTGCATCTAGATAACCTGCAAATTTATATTTAGTATTACTTGGTACTTGTTTATAATGATCTAAACAGTATAATTGAGTACCATCACTAGCAGTTTTATAAGTCCAGTGAGTTCCTGCTACAAAACTTCCATATGATGAACTTCCGCTTGCAGTTAATGTTGATGGTGCTGCTGAAACACTCGACAACATAACAACAAATGTTAATATCATTGTTGCAACTAATTTAAGATTGTTTTTTAATGTTTTCATATACATCTCCCCCTCTTTGTGGCCCTTATACTAACACATTTGTTCGTATTTGTCAAATTATTTTTGCATTTTTTTTGATTTTTTTTAAAATTTGTTGATTTATATAGCTTTTTTAGCACTTTTTTTAATAAAAAAGACTCATTTTTATCGATTATGAGTCATTTTCCCTAATTTTTGGTCTATATATTTTTGTTCTATGTTTGGTATAACTATTTTTCTATTTTGTTCAATGAATTTATCCCAACCTCTCATAAGTGGTCCAAAATAACCGTTATGTACATTGTTTTCTTCCATTAAAGCAGAATTAGTTACAACAAATGGCTCCGGTTTATCTAACAAAAGATTTGCATTTATTTCACTATCAGAATATCCTTTATTTTTTAAAACTATAATAGTATGTTCTAATTTTTCAATATCTCCATCTGAACAATCTTTATATAGTTTTAAGAAGTTTTCTCCCCAAATACCTAATTCGTAAGCATCAAATAATACATTAGTAGATATTTTATCTTTAAGAAACTCTCTTATTAATTTACTAACTTCTTCATTTCCATCTGACATAAGTTTTATAAAATCATCAATTGTACTTACCATTATTAGTCACCTCAATCTAATAATACTACAAATATATCTTTTAATCAAATATATTAATTATAAAAACAAACCTATTATTACCTTGCATATCTTTTTTTACTATAACTTCACTTTTATTTAAATACTTCTTTGCAAGTAATTTTATATCATCTGCTTGAGTTCTACCTATCTCAAAAGCAATTATACTTTTTTCTTTAATATATGATGATACCTGACTTAATATTAATTCATAAAAATATAATCCATTATTTTTAGCATATAAAGCTTTATGTGGCTCATTATTCTTAACTATATCCATAATTTCTTCATCATAAGCTATATATGGTGGATTACTAATAATGATGTCATATTTCTTCTCTACATTACTAAATACATCACTTTTAATAAAATTAACACTAGTATTATTTATTTTATTATTCTCTTTAGCCACATCAAGTGCATCAAGAGATATATCAACAGCATCAACTCTAGAATTATTAACCATCTTATTTAGAGTTATTGCGATACAACCACTACCAGTACCAATATCTAATATATCTATATCATCATTATCAAAGTATTTATTAATATACTTTATAGTATAATCAACTAATTCTTCAGTTTCAAATCTAGGTATTAATACATTCTTATTAACATTAAATAATAATCCATAGAAATCTACATTACCTACTATATACTGAATTGGTTCACCATTAATTAATCTATAAATTGCATCATCAAACTTACTCTTATCTACTAGATACTTATCTAAATAATCTACAAAATTAGAAGATAAACCCTTATCTTCTAACTTCTTTATTGCCTCTATTTTATTCATTTTCACCTGCTAATTTACGAGCTTGATCTTCTTTTATCAAAGCATCAATAATCTTAGAAAGATCCCCTTCCATAACTCTATCTAATGTATTAGTAGTAAAACCAATTCTATGATCAGTTACACGATTTTGAGGATAATTATATGTTCTTATCTTTTCACTACGATCTCCAGTACCTATTTTACTTCTTCTTTCAGCACCTAATTCTTGTTCTCTTTCTCTATTCTTTAAATCAAATAGTCTAGTCTTAAGTATCTTTATAGCTTTTTCTTTATTCTTAATTTGTGATCTTTCTGTTTGTGAATATACAACTAGTCCAGTAGGTTCATGAGTAAGTCTAACTGCAGAGTCAGTCGTATTAACTCCTTGACCACCATTACCAGATGCACGAGTAATATCAATTCTAACTTCATTCATATCAAGTTCAAAATCTAATTCTTCTGCCTCAGGCATTACAAGTACTGTCGCAGTTGAAGTATGAACTCTTCCTTGTGTCTCTGTTGCAGGAACTCTCTGAACACGATGAGCACCACTTTCATATTTAAGTTTAGAATAAACACTATCACCTTTTATCATAAAACTTACTAATGAATATCCCCCAGCATCACTTGATTC
>CAMNHZ010000010.1 GCA_946540075.1 uncultured Bacillota bacterium | reverse complement strand
TGATAAAATAAACTATAAATATAATTAGTTATCTTTATTAATTATATATATTACTTATTAATATAATTATCATTCTATATTTATATGTTTCTACTACTTGCTATATATATTTATCTTAATCATTTAATCTACTATACTATTTATTTAATGAGGTGTTAAAATGGAACAATATTTTAATTATACAAATACACTTACTAATCCTGAAACTATTACTAAGCTGGCAATATTATTAGCTATTGTAAGTTTATTTACTGTTTTACTTTTTATAACTAGGATTATTAATTATCTTTCTGCTATTAAAAGAAGTAAGAACATCGAAAAAAAGGTTAGGGAGATAGATGAAAAATTGGATAATCTAATTGATATTGTAAATAATAAAAAATAGTAATAATTTAATATTACTATTTTTTTATCCCTACCCTACTCTTTTAATTGAATATTAATTTTTTAGTTTTACCTTTAGTAATTGATAATTGATCTAATGCATTAATATAATTCTTCCAATTTATACTTGTTTGTCCATTTTTATAGGCATCTAAATATGTTAGTTTTAATATAGTGTGATGAATTGAAGCAATTCTTTTATCTTCTGTATATATCAAATCACTTAATACGATTGAACTATATAGTTTATTTAACAGTTCTTCACTAGGTTTTTCCATAGCATATATATTATTTAATTTTTTGATTTGTTCATCAAAATCTTCAACGCTCATAGGATCTGTTTCTCTTGTTTTTTTAGCAGGATCTGCGTAATAAGTTTCCATACTATTTTTAATGAGTAAGACATCATCGATTATAAAATATCTATCGTTTGAAGTTGAATTATTTCCTTCTCTTATATTATTAGCTACTTTTTCAATTTTATCACTATATAACATTGTTATCATTTTATCAAAAATTTCATTTCCTTCTGCAATTGACAAATTATTAATAAAATGTATTTTTGATGTATTTTTAAATATAAAACTATAATCATTATATAACTTATCATAAATATAATCATAATCTTCTTCAGTAAATTGTCTTTTAGTAGAAATAATAGTATCAAATTGCTCACTAGTTAGATTTAAGAAAGATAATATACTATCATAATCAACAATTATTTCAGTCCAGTCATCATCAAAAATTCCAATCACATCATGTGTATATACAGATATAAAAGCTAGATTCCATTTAAATTTATCGTAATTATTCAATATATCTTCATCTTCAGTATATTTAATTAAACTTGCACTATTATCTTTAAATTTATCTAGGTCATCAAAATAAAATTTTAAATTTAAAACTTTACTACAATATTCAAGCATATTCTTATTCATGAAATAATTTGTTTCTTTGTTTTTCATAATATCAGTCTCCATATATTCTTTAATTAAACATGATTATTGGTTTTTATGAAAGATATACTATCACACTTTTTTAATTAATGCAAATTAAAAAATAGTATAAAAAAAATATTTTTGATAATAATATTAAAGGGTGATTATAATGAAAAAAAATACGAAACAATCTAACAATAAAGTTAGAAATGAATCAAATAGTAAAGTTTCATCTAAAGCTAATAACAATGTAAATAATAAAACAAATAGTATTGGGTTTGATGATGACAACACTGATTCATTTAAACTAAAAGATTGTAGATAACCCACTGGAGACCATATCTGGTCTCTTTTTATATTATAATAAATTATTAATTATTATTTGAGTTAGGATGACAATTATAATTCCTATCAATAGAAATATAGTTTTAAATTTATTATTATAGTGTCTTCCCTCTTTAATTAATTCAAATATAGATATATAAATCATAATACCGGCAGTTATTGATAATATACATGCAAGAATAAAATTATTTATAAAACTACTAAGTAGTATAAAAGCAATAATAGTTCCAAATAGTTCGGAGAAACCTGCTATAAGTGTATATATTATTGCTTTTCTTTTGTTTTTTGTTCCATGGTATATAGGAATTGCAATACTGATTCCTTCTGGTATATTATGTAACATTATTGATATAGTTAACATTATACCTAGTTTTAAATTTTTATTTGCAGTTATATATGTTATTATTCCTTCTGGTATATTATGAATTATGATTGCTATCATTGATATAATACCAACTTGATATAGACTATTGTCATTATTTGTTTTATTGTCTATATATTTTGAAATTAAACAACCTATATTAATAAATATTAGTATAAATAAAATAGTTGGTATAAGTTTTATGTTTGTTCTAAATAGTTTAAATGATTCTGGGATTAAATCTATAATTGATACTGTTATCATTACTCCTGATGTAAAATATAGGCAATTTGATACTATATTATCATCTGATTTATATATAAAAATAATTCCAAATAGTGTTGATATACTTGATATTAGAGAAAGTAAAAAAGCTAACAAATTCATAATGTTCACCATTTAATTATATGATTTGTTAACTTTTTTATTTTTTTAAATATGTTATTTTCTTTTTATCTAGATCAGTCACTCTGAATGAATCTCTTATTTTCGATATGCTTTTGTTTTGAGTCCATTTGTCTAATTTTTTACTTTCTAACAATTTATATGTCTTTTTTGAATATTTTATGTAGCACATACTAATTAACCATGCATTTGCCATTTTAACATAGTATTCGTCGCTTTTTATTTGTTTTGTGATATCTAACACCTGATCTATATAATTATCGTTAATATAGTGATTTAAAAGTAAAACTAGCCCTACCCTATTTATCCATAAATTATCAGATTTTAAATATAACTTTATTTTAGCAAAACCTTGTTTTTGATTTTTCTTAAAATCTTTAAAATTAGAACAAAAGCTATCACATATAGCCCAATTATTTATATAAGGAATAAACTTATCAGTCAAAATTAATTTATCATTAAAACTAAGTTTTATATTACCTATAATAATGCCATGAATAAAAATTTCTTCATAAGTATTATGCTTATTTAAAGATATAAAACTATTATAGTTACCCTTACTTATTTTTTTAGCTATATCTTTTAATATAGGAGTTCTAATTCCAATTAAACTATCAATATTAGGAACAATACCTTTATGGAATTCTCTATATTTTATATCTTGTTTACTATATAAATAACTAATAAAATCTTCATAGTCTTTACTAGTCCATATACTTCTATTTAATTCCATAAAAATCACCTAATCCTTGGCATGAGGGTGAAAATTATTATAATTTTCTTGTAATCGTTTATTATTTATATGTGTATATATCTGTGTAGTTGAAATATCACTATGACCTAAAAGTTCTTGAATACTTCTAAGATCAGCTCCATTATTAAGTAAATGTGTAGCAAAAGAATGTCTTAATGTATGTGGTGAAAATGGTGTTTTAATATTCTTTTCTTTAGCAATCTTTTTTAATATTTTAAAGAATCCTTGTCTAGTTAATTGTTTTCCATGATTATTTAAGAATATATAATCATTATTTTTAAATTTAATTAGATTATTACGATGATTATTTAAGTATTCTCTTATATATTTAATAGCAAAATCACCAATAGGAATAATTCTTTCTTTAGAACCTTTACCAAGAGTTCTTAAAAGAGCGTTATCTAAATCAATATCATGAATTTTTAAATTAATTAGTTCACTTACACGAAGTCCAGTCGCATACATAAGTTCAAGCATAGCTTTATTTCTAAAACTATAATCATCAGTTAAGTTAATATCTAAAAGTTGATTTATTTCATCTTCAGATAATACCGTTGGTAAAGTCTTTTTTAACTTTGGTAACTCAATTAATTCAATTGGATTTGATATAACATAGTTTTCAATTAATAAAAATTTATAGAAACTTCTAATTGAACTTATATTACGAGAGATTGTTTTACTATTTAATTTGTCTTTATTTAGATAACTAAGATAGTTTTTTAAATCTTCTTTTTTTAATTCATTTATATTCTTTTTTAATTCCTTACATACGAAATCTCTATATTTAAATAAGTCTCTTTTGTAAGAGTCTATAGTATTAGAACTATACTTTTTATCCATTAGTAAGTAAGTTAAAAAGTCTTCAATTTTATCATTAAACTCATTCATAGAATCACCATTAATATTATTATAGCATTATATCCTATTATTTATTTAGTAATTTTGATATAATATTTTTATATTACATTTATTTACATGAATAAGGAGGTATATTATGAATGAACCACTTGCGATTAGTATGAGACCTAAAAAGATTAGTGATATACTTGGTCAGAGTCATTTAATTGGTAAAGATAAGATTATTACTAATATGGTTAAAAATAAAAAGATATTTTCAATGATTTTATATGGTAAACCAGGAATTGGTAAAACTACTATTGCGACTGCGATAGTAAATGAATTAGGTCTTAGATATAGAATGCTTAATGCAGTTATAAATAATAAGAAAGATTTTGATACTGTAGTAGAAGAAGCAAAAATGTATAATGGTTTAGTTGTAATTATGGATGAGGTTCATCGTTTAAATAAAGATAAACAAGATTTATTGCTTCCATATTTAGAGAATGGATTAATTACATTTATAGGAATGACTACATCTAATCCTTATCATAAGATAAATCCTGCGATTAGAAGTAGATGTCAGTTGTTTGAGCTTAACGAACTTACTACTTCTGATGTTGTTAAAGGACTAAGAAAAGCATGTAAAAGTGAATACTTACCTGGTATAAAGATTGATAAAAATGCGATTGATTATATTGCTAAATTATCTGGTGGTGATATGAGATTTGCTTATAATCTTTTAGAGGTTAGTTATTATTCTACTGATAATTTTAATATTAATATTGATACTGTAAAGAAGATAAATAGTAAACCGGTATTCTTTTCTGATCAAAATGAAGATGGACATTATGATGTATTAAGTGGTCTTCAAAAATCTATTCGTGGTAGTGATGTTAATGCGTCTCTTCATTACTTAGCTAGACTTATTGAATCTGAGGATTTAGATAGTATCTATAGACGTCTTAGTGTTATTGTATATGAAGATATAGGACTTGCTAATCCAGGAATGGGACCTAAATTAGATGCTGCTATTAATGCTTGTGAAAGAGTTGGTTTACCAGAGGCTAGAATTCCTCTTGGGACTATTGTTACTGAAATGGCTTTATCTCCTAAATCTAATAGTGCCCATATTGCATTAGATTTGGCTATAGAAGACATAAAAAAAGGTAATACAGGGAATTTACCTAAACATTTAAGAACAAACTCTACAGAGTATAAATATCCTCATGACTATCCTAATTCATGGGTAAAACAACAATATTTACCTGATAACATTAAAAATAGGAAGTATTATACTCCTAAAACTACTAGTAAATATGAAACAAGTTTAAAGAATATATATGATAAGTTAAATAAACTTAATAAATAGAAAGAACTTCATAATATGAAGTTCTTTTAAAATCCTAAAATAAATAAATCTAAACCTAGTTTTTTATCAATAGTACCACTTTTTATTTGAATATCTAAGTCAGCTAATCTTTCTAAATTATCGATAAGTTTCTTATCAGAATATTTAGATGCATTTTGAAGAGCTAGTTTAATTCTATATGGATGAATACCTAGTTTTTTAGCAATATCCTTTTCGGTATAACCTTCTTTATATAATACTTTAGATTGATATATAATTCTAATTTGATTTGCTAACATAATAATTATTTTGATTGGTTCTTCATTATACTTTAACATTTCATGATATATTTCCATCGCACTATCTTTATTTTTATTTATAATAGCTTCTATTAGTTTAAATATATCTAAATCAATATTTTTATTAATGAAACTATCAACATCTTCCATAGTTATTTCTTTTTCGTTATATTTATACATCAATAGTTTATTAGCTTCACTATTTAATAATTCAAGATTATCCCCTATTCTATCAATAAATAGATTAATAGTTTTGTAATCAATTTTATAATCAGCAAACATATCTTTTACAATACTATTAATATTTTTCTCTTTATTAAAATCTTTAATAACACCATTCTTTTTTAGTGCTTTAGTAATTTTCTTAACTGAATCAATAGTTTCATGTGGAAGTATAAATACTAATTCAGTATTAGGATTCTGATTTTCTAAATATTCAAGTAGTATATCTAAATTTTGAGTTACAGCAGATTTAACATTCTTTCTAGAGAATATATAAGCATTAGAACATATAATCATTTTATTTGAAGCAAACAAAGAAAGTGTTAGAGCATCATCAATTACATCTTTTATATTATCGTTTAATAAATCATATTTACTAATATTTATATCTTCGATATTACATTTATTAATGATATTATGTATTTCTTTTTCAATTAAATAATTTTCAGTTCCATATAATAGATATACCATTTTTATCACCTTGTATTACAATTATATAATATAATTAATAAAAATCAAAGAAAAAATAACATTTAAATAAAAACCCCATTTCTATGTCCAAGAAATGAGGTTCATATTATTATTAATTATATCTTGAATAACCAATATTAGGTGTCATTACACGCATTCTTTCTTTACTTGATTCATGAACTTTATTACGTCTTATTACCATATTTTCAATTGAATTATCAATTAATTTTTTACCATTAAAGTTAGTATTTTTAACACCATTTATACTTCCTCTATAATTAACATAATAATCTTCATATATATCAACTATTTCCATATCTTTATTTATCATAATTGCATAATTCCAATAATTATTATTTTCAACTAAACTATTATAATTATTAAAGATATTTACATTTTTTTCGTGTTTTCCAAAAAGTATAATCCAAACTAACTCTTTATGATTATTGAAATCATCTTTTGAATAATTTGCTTCATGTATTTCATATCTATTATTTTTAATATTTAAATCTTTAGTTAGATCTACTAAACTTATTGTAGGACTATCTTTTTTGAAAATGTTTTTAAATAACTTAAAACCATTAGTTTCTTTATTAATCATACTGATCACCTCTAATAAATTAAAACATTATATCACAGATATGACAACTAAGTCAAATTTATATTAAACATGATATAATGGTTGCTAGAAAAGATAAAATAAGTCCAAATAACATAAAGATAATACCAGCAATACTCTTATGAGAATACTTATAATCTATAATAATGTGACTAGGAAAATTAGGATCATATTTTACTTTTATTTTTTGATTATCATTTAAACTAAATAGCACTATATTCTTAGTATGTTCTTTTTTATAAACATTATAAGATATTGTTATAATCTTTATCTTACCAATATTTGTTCTTTTTATGATTTTAGCTTCTGTTTCACTTACACAGCTCTTTAACATATATTTATGATTTATAATTTTTATATAACCTATAATAAACATTACTAATGACGATATAAAAATTATAATACTAATACTTAATAAAACATTCATACTATTATTCTCCTTTATTACTAATAATTAAGTTTTCTAACTCTTTTAGATTATAAACTCTAGTTACATTGGCGGCTTCAAAGTTACTATTATAATTATTATCAAATAGATAAACAATATTTCTAGCTGCGACTGCTTCAGCAATCTCTTTTCTATCTGTTACTAAAACATCAATATTATATTTTTTCATATCATTAATACGATCATTACTAACTTTAATTATTTTATCATAATATAACTGATTATGTTTTATCCATCCGATTAATGATTTACTTTTTGCTTTTTTAATACCTTCATTATATTCTTGTTCATTTGTGTTATCTAATAGATAAATTGTTATATCATGATCTTTTAATCTCTTTAAAAAAGCATAAGAACCATCTCTTGGTTTTAATACATTTTTTATAATTCTTATATATATATTCCAAAAACTTTCGTTTTGGGCGACTGTCCATTCAAATATGTCTCTTGTATCATATTCATTTGGTTTTTTTAATTCAGTACCAATTCTTTTAGCATATGCATTTCCTTGAGTAATTTTAAATGTTTGCATATCATTTAATACACCATCAACATCAAAAGCAACTATATACTTTGGCTTTTTTTTATTAAATAGAAACATTCTATCACCATCCTAATAAATTATAACATATATATAGTTAAATATAAATAAATATGGTATTAAAAAAGAAATCATTATTCTGATTTCTTTATATTTATACTTAATTCATCTAATTGTTTATTATCAACTTTATTTGGAGCTTCACTCATTAAATCTGAAGCACTTGCAGTTTTAGGAAATGCGATTACATCACGGATATTTTCGGTATTAGTAAGTAGCATTGTAAGTCTATCTAGTCCTAAAGCAAGTCCACCATGAGGAGGTGTACCATATTTTAATGCTTCAACAAAGAATCCGAATTTTTCATCGATGTCTTCTTTAGTTAATTCAAGAGCTTCAAACATTTTTTCTTGAATATCTTCATCATGGATTCTTATACTTCCTCCACCAGCTTCATAACCGTTTATAACGATATCATAAGCTTTTGAATAACAGTTAGCTTTGTCATTTATTAGTTTATCTATATCACTATCTTTAGGAGCAGTAAATGGATGATGTGAAGATGTGTATCTATTTTCTTCTTCACTATATTCAAATGATGGGAAGTCTGTTACCCATAATAGTTTATAATCATCATTTTTAATTAAATCTAAGTCATGGGCAATTTTACATCTAAGAGCACCTAGTGCGGTTTTAACAATTTTTTTCTTACCAGATACTATAAGTACTAAGTCA
This sequence comes from uncultured Bacillota bacterium, assembly GCA_946540075.1. Lineage (GTDB taxonomy): Bacteria > Bacillota_I > Bacilli_A > RF39 > UBA660 > CAMNHZ01. The sequence continues at coordinate 12,185 of CAMNHZ010000010.1, read as the reverse complement.
TTTGTTTCAATATTTAATTTTTCTTTGATATTATTTATTTCATCTTCACTTGTTACTTTGATAATACTACCAGTAATTTCATCATTAAATTTTAAATATGCAAGTCCAGATGCTTTATATTTTCTAACATAATCTGTAAGTTCATCTAATTTCTTTCTAGAATAGTTATTAGAAGCGTTTTTAACTACAATACAGTTAATTATGCCATTCTCTTCTAAAACATTCTTAAACACCATAAAATTAGTATTTTCAAATATATCAGTTATATCATTTATCTTCATATCAAAACGAAGATCAGGCTTATCACTACCATAATTATCAATAGCATCATCATATTTCATACGAAGTAAAGGTAACTTAATATCAATATTTTTAACACTCTTAAATATATTAGCAATTAAATTTTCAGTAAGATTCATAACATCATCTTCATCTACAAAAGACATTTCCATATCAACTTGTGTAAATTCAGGTTGTCTATCAGCACGTAAATCTTCATCTCTAAAACATTTAGCAATTTGAAAATACTTTTCTACTCCACCTACCATTAATAATTGTTTAAATAATTGAGGAGATTGAGGTAAAGCATAAAACTTACCTTTATTTACTCTTGAAGGAACTAAATAATCACGTGCTCCTTCTGGAGTTGATTTACATAGAATTGGTGTTTCAACTTCCATGAATCCTTCTTTATCTAAATAATTTCTTATTGCCATAGTTATTTTATGACGAGTTAGAAGCTTATCTTTTATTTCATTTCTTCTAATATCTAAATAACGATATTTTAATCTAGTATCTTCTAAAGCTGTTGTATCATCAGTAATTTCAAATGGTAATTCTTTAGCTTTATTTAAAAGTTCTAGTTCATTAACATCTACTTCAATTTCACCAGTTGGAATATTTAAGTTTTTTGATTCTCTTTCTTTGATAGTTCCAACTACTTTAATTACATATTCACTTTTTAATGTACTTGCAACATCATAACATTCATTTTCAGGTCTTATAACTACTTGAATTATTCCACTTCTATCTCTTAAGTCAATAAATATAAGACCACCAAGATTTCTTTTTTTAGAAACCCATCCATATAAAGTTACAGTTTCATTTATATTATTTATATTAAAATCGTTGTTATTATATTTTTTCATGATCATCTATAATCCTTTCATCTAAGAAAGATATAATAGAATTAGCATCTATTTTATATTCTTCTTTTGTATTATTATCTTTTATCGTAATTATATTAGTTTTAATTTCTTCTTCTCCAATAATAATTACATATTTAGAATTAAATCTATCTGCTTGTTTAAAATTACTTCCTATTTTTCTTCCCATATAATCTATATCAGAATTAAATCCATTCATACGTAGATGATTTAATAGTTTAAAAGCATATTCTGATTCATTATCTGACATAGGTATAATATAAGCATCTAATGATTTTTCTTCAATTATATCAATATTTTCATAATCTAGAGCAGTTAATAATCTTTCGATACCAAGAGCAAATCCTACCGCAGGTGTGCTTGGACCATCTAACATTTCTACAAGTAAATCATATCTTCCTCCACCACAAAGGACATTTTGACTTCCAAAACCTTCTACTTCTGCTTCTACTTCAAATACAGTATGTGTATAGTAATCAAGTCCTCGTACTAAATTTGGATTCTCAACATATTCAATACCTAACTCTTCAAGATATTTTTTTACTTTTTCATAGTGTATCTTACTTTCTTCATTTAAATAATCAATCATTTTAGGTGCATTTTTCATAATATCTTTGTCATGATCAATTTTACAGTCTAATATACGTAATGGATTCTTTTCAAAACGATTATTACAATCTGTACATAATTGATTTAAATATGGTTTAAAATAATCTTTTAAAGCTTGACGATAATTATTTCTAGATTCTAAGTCACCTAAAGTATTAATATTTACTTTAATACCTTTTAATCCTAATAATTTATAAAAATTAACTGGGATAGATATAACTTCAGCATCAAGCATAGCAGATGATGAACCAATTACTTCAACACCAAATTGATTAAACTCTCTAAATCTACCTGATTGTGGTCTTTCATAACGATACATAAATCCGTTATACCATAGTTTAGTTGGTTTAGTAGCATCTCCATACATTTTATTTTCAATATAACTTCTTACTACTCCTGCGGTTCCTTCAGGACGAAGAGTCATATTTCTATTACCACGATCTGTAAAGTCATATGTTTCTTTGGTTACAATATCACTACTTTCACCTACACCACGATGAAATAATTCACTATTTTCAAATATAGGTGTACGTACTTGAGAATAATTATATTTATCCATTAGTAGTGTGAATAATTCATTTAAATATCTAATTTTTCTCGATTCAACACCATATGTATCATAAGTTCCTTTTGGTTTTTGTATCATATTACTTCCTCCTTTAAAAGACAAAAAGTCCATATGTAAGGGCGAGTATTCCCGCGGTACCACCTTACTTATAGACTAGTATTTCTCTTAATTATAACGCATTACCGATTGTTTTTTACGTTTGATGTCTTTCTATATATCTATCTATGTGTTTTCATCAACCCCACACTTTCTAAAAGATATTTATATATACTCCTTCAAACAAACAAATTTATTAATATAATTATACTAATAATAAGTATATTAGTCAATATTTATATAGTAATTATTTAGTTTTAACTTTTGTATCTGACTCTTTTATTTCTACTATTTTATCAAGAATATCATCTTTATAAAATTTAATAGTTGTTTGAATAATGATAGCAACTGGTAAAGATATAACGATACCAATAATTCCAAATAGTATTCCACCTGCGAATACAGCAAGTATTACTACGATTGGATGAATTTGATTAGTTTTACCATATACTAATGGATTAATAACATAACCATCTAAATTAGATAATACAAAGAATGAAATAACTGTTTTTATAAATAAAGCAGGAGAAATAACAAATGCAGTTAAACAAGCAATACAGTTAGTAATAATACCTCCAAAATATGGTATTAAATTAGCAAGTGCGGCTAAAAAACCAAGTAATAGTGCATTAGGATGCCCTATAAGTGTGAAGGCAATAGTGTATTCAAAGAAAGCAATAAAAACTATTTTTATGAAACCTTCACAGTATTGTTTCATTTCATGATCTAATAATTTAACATAACGATAATGCTTTTTATTTTTTCTTTTTAAATAATCTTTAACAGTCCTTCTAATAGATTCCATATCAATTAAGAAATATACCATAGCTGAGAATGATATTGCCCCAATTGTTATTACACTCATTGATGTTGAAACAAACCCCATAATACCATTTGATAAATATGAACCTACTCCTTGAACTAAAGTATCACCATAATCAGATAATGATGATTGAAGTGGTCCAAAATCAAAATTAGTATTAGTAGAAATCTCTTTTATAAAAGCTAAAAGATTATTAAATAAACTTACTGATTGACTAGCTAACATTGGTATGATCAAACCAAATGATATTAAGAATACACCAATAATAACTGCCAAGATAATGAAGATACTTACTGATTTTGGTATTCCTTTATTTCTTAAATATCTTAAAATAGGGTGCAACGCATAAGCTATAGCGAACGCTAATACAAATGGACCCATTATTCCCACTATTTTATCAAACAATCCCATCCATAAGAATCCTGTTTGATACATTAAAAATATTATTAATACTAGAAGCGCTAGATTAACAAGTTTAAAATTCACTCTATCTTTATACATTATTATCCCCTACTTTCCATAACAATTGTAGTTGGCCCATCATTTTTAATAGAAACTTCCATATCAGCTCCAAATATTCCTGTTTCAATTGTTATACCTAATTCTTTTATTTTTTTATTAAATAACTCATATAACAGAATAGCTTTTTCTCCCTTTAGTGCATTTACATAACTTGGCCTTCTACCTTTTTTTGTATCTGCATATAAAGTAAACTGTGAAATACTAAGTATTTGTCCATTTACATCTAATAATGATTTATTCATAACGTTATTTTCATCATTAAATATACGGAGATTAACTATTTTATTTACTATATAATCAATATCGGATTCAGTGTCACCTTCAGTAAAACCAACTAATACAACTAATCCATGATCAATTTTACCTACTATTTTATCATCAACAGTAACACTAGATTCTTTACTTCTTTGAATAACAACTCTCATTATTTTATCGTTCTTTCTACGTCTAATACATCTGGAATAAGAAGTAAATCGTCCATAAACTTCTGCAAACGATCTTTATTAGCAACTAGTACAGTTATTTCAAACATATAATTATGATTACTATTAATACTATTAATACTTTGAATAGTAATATCAGTATTTGATGTTTTAGTTATAATATTTAAAAGTAAATCTTTATTTGAAGTAGCATGAACTATTATACTAGTTGGATACTTTTTAGTAACCTCATCATTCCATCTAACATCAATTGTTCTTACGTCTATATCCTTTATATTAGGACAAATAATTCTATGAACATTAATTCCATGACCTTTAGTAATATATCCAATAATTTTATCACCAACTATTGGTTTACAACAAGATGCAACATTAACTTTAATATCATCCGCACCTTCAACGATAATATCGTTTTTAACCGTTGGTGCCTTTACATGATTATTTTGTGCTTTTTGTAATATTAAATCCTGTTTTGAAGAATTCTCTCCATAAACAAAATTAAATATTGCTCCTAATGGTAGTTTACCACTACCTATATTAGTATATAAACTATTAAGATCATTATACTTATATTCTGATAGTATTTTATCAATATTCTCAGTATTTATAAAGTCATTAAAAGGTATTTTTCTTTTACGAAGTTCATCTTTTAACATCTCTTCGCCACGCTTTAAATACTCAGTTTTTTCCATTTTATTATAGAATGATTTAATTTTATTTTTAGCCTGAGTAGTATAAGCTATATTTAACCACTCTTTACTTGGACCATTTGAACTATTACTTGTTTTTATTTTAACTACATCGTTATTCTTTAATTTATAGTCTAATGGAACCATATTACCATTTACTAAGGCACCAATCATTTTATTACCAACATTTGTATGAACTTTATAGGCAAAATCAATTGGTGTTGATCCATTCGCAAGTTCAACAACATCTCCCATCGGAGTAAAGACATATATTGATTTTATTAATATGTTTTCTTTTAATGAATTAACGATATCTTCATCAGTATTATCACTATTTTTTAATTCTATCATAGATTTAAAGAACTGTAGTTTTTGTTCCATCTCATTTTTTATAGATGCTTTTTTATTACTTCCATTTTCTTTGTAAGACCAATGAGAAGCGATACCATTTTCAGCTATCTCATCCATTTCATAAGTACGAATTTGAATTTCAAACAATTGTTCTTTTATTCCAAATACTGTTGTGTGCAAAGACTGATACATATTAGTCTTTGGCATTGCGATATAGTCTTTAAAACGTTTTGGCATAGGTTTAAACTTTTCGTGAATATAACCAAGAGCTTGATAACATTCTTCTTTTTTCTCAACATATACTCTAAGTGCAAGTAAATCATATATATCTTCAAATTTTTTACCTTTGTCTAACTTTTTATAAATACTATAAATACTTTTTGAACGTCCTTTTATTTTATGTTCAATACCATGATCATTTAATATTTTAGAAACGTTTTCAATCATTTCTTTAACAATATCATCACGTTCTTTTTTTGTTCTATTTAGTTTTTCTACAATTGAAAAATATATATCTGGTTTATAATAACGAAGTGATAAATCTTCAAGTTCACCTTTGATATTATTCATACCTAAACGATGAGCAATTGGTGCGAGTATATGTAGTGTTTCTTTAGCTAATTCTTTAGCTTCTTTTTCGGGAATCGCCCACATTGTACGTAGATTATGAAGACGACATGCTAATTTTATAAATATAACACGTACATCTTCAACAATACCAACAAATATTTTACGATGATTTGCAATTTCTGATTCAGTATCACTAGATAAATTTAAATTATTAATCTTATTAACGCCAACTATTAAGTCAGTTATGTTCTTACCAAATTCTTCTTCTAACTCTTCTTTAGTTACTTCACTTTCTATTAGTTTATGAAGTAATCCTGCGCATATAGTTTCATAATCTGCTCTAATACCTACTAATATATAAGCAACATTTAAAAGATGTACAATATAAGGCGTATTATCAAGTCTCATTTTACCAACAAAATATTGAGAAGCATAATTATATGCTTTATCAATCATTTTTCTTTCATTTTCATCCGTTATATAACTAAATGCAGCTTTTTTTAAATCATCATATGTTAAACCAATATTTTTCTTTGTCACTTTGACATCATCTTCCTTAAATTAAGAATTAATTCCTTTTACTTTTAATTCTTCTACTGTTTTAGTATCTTCTTCATACCATTTCTTTTTACGAGGTTTACCTATGTTTTTCTTTTCAATATCATATAAAATTTGTGTTGCAATAAATATTGATGAATATGTACCAGCAACAAGTCCAAATAATAATGCAATATTAAAATTGAATATCTCGTGACTTCCTAATACAATTAAACTAATAACTGGAATAATTGTAGTTAATGTAGTTAGAATACTACGATTTAAAGTTTGACTTAAACTTGTATTTAATATAGCTGCGTAAGCATCTTTATTCTTTAATTTCTTACCACGAAGATTTTCTCTAATACGATCAAATGTAACAATAGTATCGTTTATTGAATAACCTATTATCGATAAAATAGCAGCGATAAAAATACTAGTTACTTCTAATCTTAATAAACTAAATAATCCTATTATTATAAATGAGTCATGTAATAAAGCTATAATAGCTGAAATAGCATAACTAAAGCTGAATCTTAATGATACATAAATAATAATACCTATACTAGCAAGAATAACTGAAACAACAGCATTATTTACAAGTTCTTTCTTAACGCGATTAGATATAACTCCAATATTAGTTTGAGCATTATATTTTTTATTGAAATAATTTTCAGTATCAGTAACTTCATTCTTAGCTAATGTATCACTAATCTTAATTTGGTATGAAGTACTACTTAATTTTTCAGATGTTACATAATCATATTTTAAATTCTTAACATCTTTCTTTAAATCGTTTGTAGTAATATTACTCTTACTATCAATTGTTATTGAAGTACCACCCTTAAATTCTACTCCTAGTTTTAATCCACTAACTGCTAGTGATATAGCACAAACTACAACTATAATAGCAGTAAATAGATATGTATATTTACGATTATTAATAAAATTAAATTTATCGAATATTGATTCTTTTTTCTCTAATTTACGTTTAGATAAACCAATGAATAAATTTGGCTTATTATCAAAGTATCCAGTATTGACAAATCTAGTAAGTAACCATCTAATTAGGCCAACCATTACAATCATTGTTACAACAATACTTATAATTAACATAGTAGCAAACCCTTTAACAGAACTTTCTCCAAATATAAATAGTACTATAGCAACTAACATAGTTGTTATATTAGAATCTAATATTGACATAAATGCATTCTTATTACCTAATTTATATGCCATTTTTAACTTAGTTCCACGTTTTAATTCATCTCTAACTCTTGATAATGTAAGAACATTAGCATCTACTGCCATACCAATACCAATAACAACGGCAGCAAGACCAGGTAATGTCAAAACACCACCAAATAACCAGAATATCAAGAATGTAAGGAATGTATAAATTACAACTCCAATACTAGCAACAATACCACTAAAATGATAACAATAAATAAGTACAGCAATTATTAGTGCAATTCCAATAACACCTGCAATAAATGTTTTTTGAAGTGAATTAGCACCAAATGTAGCAGATACTGTTTTACTAGATATTTCCTCTAACTTTGTAGGTAAACTACCTGAATTAATTAAATCAACTAATTGTTCTACTTGTTCTTGTTCAAAATTACCTTGAATAATTACATCACTTGAAAATGCTTGTGATACTGTCGCAACTGATAAACAATTAGATTGATTAGTACCGCATAAAGAAGCTTCTTTACTTAAACTATTAGTACCATCTTCAAAATCTAACCAAATGACAATTCGATTATCACTCATCTTACTTACTTTCTTAGTAACATTATAAAAAGTATCTTTATCAGCAATACTTAAAGAAACAGCTGGTCTTCCTTTTGAATCAGTAGATACTTTCGCACCACCACTTTTTAATACATCACTAGTCATAAGTAAATTATCATTTACATCACGGAAAGATAAACTAGCTACTTTAGCTAATGTATTGCGTGCAGTTTTACTATCTGTTACTCCAGCAAGACCTACACGAATTTTATCATCACCTTCAATAGTTACTTCTGGTTCAGAAATACCAAGCCCATCAATACGTTTAATTAATGTTTTATAGGTATTATTAACCATGGAAGTAGTTACTTTTTTACCATCAACACTCTTTACTTGATATAAAATTTCAAAACCACCTTTTAAATCTAGTCCAAAATTAATATTATTAAATAATGGAACAGATAAAAAGCCAATTGCGATTAAAACAATCACACTTATTAACAATTTCTTTAGAACGCTAAATCCCTTTTTATTGTTGTCTTCAATCTTTTTCATACTATCACTCCTTGTTGTCTTCTTCAAAATATATTCTTCGACTACGAAGACTTATCTTACTTTTTAAATAGTCATCGATTATAGCATCATCACTATTTAAAATGTCATCAACCATTTCAGCTAACGATAAATTTCTACTATTCTTCCATTTGTTTTCAGTTAAATAATTCCATATATCAGTCTCTTTAATATAGACACTACCTTTTCTTCGCATTTCTCTTGCTTTAGTAGTAAGAGCCGGTTTAAGGCGTATATATAATTCTTTCAATGAACTGATTTTTGTATCATTACTCATAACTATCCTCCATAATTATAAATGTACATATTCATTATACCTAAAATAACTATAATTTTAAAGGTTTTAACCATAATTTTAGAAAAAACATCATATATTTTTACTATATAGGTGATACGATGAAGATAAATAATTTCATTAAATCTACATTAATTCTTTTAATTGGTGGTCTAATGACAAAATTATTAGGAATGATCATTAAAATTATTATGACTAGATTAATAGGAACTGAAGGTATTGGTATTTATATGTTAATAAATCCTACAATGATGCTTCTAATTACAATTGCCAGTCTAGGACTTCCAGTCGCAATATCTACTTTAGTCGCAACAGATAAATATAATAATAAAAGTCTATTATTCTCAAGTCTTTTTGTTGTAATAATATTAAATATAATTATGATGATATTAATAATGATGGGAGCTAAATATATAGGAACCACCCTATTAAATGAAAAAAGATGTGTTCTTGGACTTAAAGCTATTAGTTTTATATTACCGTTTATTTCTATTTCAAATATTTTAAGAGGATATTATTTTGGAACTCAGAGAATGGGTATTCATGTAATTACTAATATCGTAGAAGATATAGTTAGAATAATCTTATTATTAATAGGTATTCCTATCTATCTCATGAAAGGTATTGAATACGCAGTAGCCTTCATAGTTATAACTAATATATTTAGTGAATTATCTTCAATACTATTATTTATCTTCTTTCTGCCTAAAGATTTAACCATAACAAAAAAAGATATTATTCCTAATATCAGTAATATTAAAAGTATATTTAAAATAAGTTTACCTGCTACTGGAAGTAGATTAATTGGTAATTTTGGTGCCTTCTTAGAACCAATAATACTAACTAGTATGCTATTGAAACAAGGATTTAGTAATCACTATATAGTAACAGAATACGGAATTTTAAATGGATATGTAATGCCATTATTATTAATGCCATCATTTTTTACATTAGCTATATCACAAGCTATCATTCCGGTAGTATCTAAAGCATATGCTAAAAAGAATTATAAAGAAGTAAAAAGAAAAGTTGTTCAAGCAATAATATTTTCATTAATTATTGGTATACCTATAACTATTATATTTGAAACTATACCTGAGTTCTTATTAAAATTTATTTATAATACTAATGAAGGTATATCATATTTAAAACTACTAGCTCCATTCTTCTTAATATTATATATTCAATCACCTATAATAGCGTGCATTCACGCTATGAATAAATCATTAATCGCACTAAAAGGAACACTTATTGGTACAATAATAAAAATACTTCTATTAACCTTCTTAACAAGTCTAAAAATAGGATTCTATGGATTTATATGTTCATTAATATTTAATATTATATTTGTAACAGTATATCAATCATATCACTTAGTTAGAATCATCAAAAAAAAGATTTAAATTAAATCACTCTTTTTAATTATATATGTTTTTTGTTTAGTATAAAAAGCATAAAACACTTGATCTAAAGGAATGTTTTTTTCTTTAAGTATATTCATTACCCACTTCTTACTTTTTTTCATATCTTTTAAAACAAGATTATCAATTTTACCATCAATTATAATTGGTAATGGATATTCAGTTTCATTAGGAAATACAGATAATTTTCCATCATTTTCAAGAACTGCATATTTAACTTCTTCAATACTTTTAATACCGTGTTCACGTAATTGACTAGCTAAATCATCTAAACTATAACGTAGTTTTGTCATCTCACTAAACTTTAATTTACCATTTTTAATGATAACAGTTGGATCACCATCAAGAGTTTTTCTAAAAAAATCATTTTTCATTGATAAAAATCCAAGAACCATTTCTAAAGCTACTAATGTAGTAATTGGAATAAGTGAAATCATAACAGAGAATTTATACTGTTCAATTGTAATAGCAGCTAAATCAGCAATTAAGATCGATACAATTAAATCCGTAACACTAAGTTTACCAACTTCTCTTTTACCCATGATTCTATAAGCAATTACAATATAAAAATATAATATAACTGTTTTAATAAATAAATTCATATACATTTATTATCACCTATTTTATTATGCTTTTATAATATAGTTTTTATACATGAATATATTTAAATAGGAGGATTTATGAAAATTTTAAATACTATCAAGTATTATTCAACATCATTACTTGTTAGCTTTGTTTTTATTCTTATATTAACATTTATTATGGCTACTTTTAATTATTTTAATATTATAGGTAGTAATACTCTTTCATTTATTAAAATAATTATTATGATTATATCATCTTTAGCTGGAGGAATATTAATTGGGATTAATACTAAAGATAAAGGTTGGCTAGCAGGAATAAGATATGCATTTGTATTTATTATCTTTATAGTATTATTAAACTATTTAGGATATGATTATGGAATTAAACTTAAGAGTTTAATATACTATATAATTATTATAGTTAGTAGTATGATTGGAAGTATGATTGGTATTAATAATCAAAAAAAGGAAAATTAATTTTTTTCCTTTTTTGTATATCTATTTACAAACTTTTCTTTATATTCTAAGAATGAATCATTATCAATAGCTTTTCTCATATTTTCAGTTATTCTTATTAAGAAACGAATATTATGAATAGATAAAAGACGAGCACCAAATGTTTCATTAGCAACTATTAAATGTCTTATATAAGCTTTTGTATAATGCTTACATGCATAACAATCACATTCACTATCAAGTGGGGTAAAATCTTCTTTATACTTAGCATTTTTAATGTTTATTCTACCATCTAGTGTAAATACATTACCATGACGAGCTAATCTTGTTGGGTGAACACAGTCAAACATATCAACACCACGAGCTACTCCTTCAAATAAATCTAGTGGGTCTCCTACTCCCATTAAATATCTAGGTTTATCTTCAGGTAAATATTTAATAGCATAATCTATCATCTTATACATAGTATCTTTACCTTCACCAACACTTGTACCACCAATAGAATAACCATCAAAGTTCATTTTAACTGTTTCTAAAGCACTATACTTTCTTAGATCTTCATATTCTCCACCTTGAACTATACCAAATAATGATTGTCTTTCATTAGAATGAGCAAGAAGACCTCTTTTAGCCCATCTTAAAGTTCTTTCAGTACTTGCCTTAGCATATTCATATGAAGCAGGATATGGTATACATTCATCAAAACTCATCGCAATATCACTATCTAACTTATTTTGAATTTGAA